>DATAIE010000053.1:0-12693 GCA_036262875.1 Verrucomicrobiales bacterium | reverse complement strand
CACGAACATGATGTTGATCCCCATGGCGTCCCTTTGAGAAAGGCCCTTGTCCACCTGAGGCCGCGCGAGGGCACCGATGAGCAGAGCGAGCGCCGGATAGCGCAGGCCGGCGAGCAGTCGGCCCGGAGCGCTGCGTTTTCGCCGGCTGGCAGCCGCCAGCAGTTCACCGGAGGAAAACTGCACCGCAGCAGCCCGCCCGAAACGCCCGCGCAGCAGCATCCAAAGCGGCAGCAGCAGCAGACTCCACAGCACCCACGGCGTCGCAAAACGGAAGGTGTGCAACTGCGGGATCGTTTCGTTCAGATAGGTGCGGAACGACTCCCATGCCTGGGCCACCGGAAGCGTGAGAAAAAAGGCACTCATGCGGCACCTCCCGGTTTTTGCGCCCGCGTTTCTTTGACGAAAGCCACCGCCGCATCGTGCAGGTTTCTCAGTTCCTGTTTGTCCGCGAGGGTGCGGGCAAATTTCAGGAGGTCACAAATGCGCAGGAATTCCCCCAGCGACAGTTGATGCCGGGGCTGAAGTTTCGGGGAGTGCTGCGCGGTTTCCAGAAACTCCTCCGTGGACTGCCGCGGGGCACTCAAGTCAAAACGCTCCTCGATATAGCGCCGGATAATGGCGGAACTCTCGACCGCGTACGGACGCGACTCCTCCCGGTCGATCAACGCAAAGAGTTTCTCCAGTTCGTCGAGAGCATCCAGCCAGGCGCGCCGCATCTTTGCCGCCTGCAACCGGATGACCTGGGTGCGCTTCCGCCACCGGAGGATCACGATCATCAGAACGAGCGCCACCAGCGCCGCGGCCAGATACCATCCATTGATGCGGAACGGCTCGGGCGGCTCGACCAGTTGCAGGTCGTCAGTGAGTTCTTCCGGAGGGTTCATGGCGACAGCCTCCGGATGCGGTTCTCAAAAAATTGCATCATGCTGCGCAGATACGGCTGATCCGTTTGCGCCTCGATGGTATCCAGGCCCGAACGGCGGAATAACTGGCGCAGTCTTCCGATTCGCTCCTCCGCCGCGGCGGCGAAGGCCTTGCGGGCTTTGGCGTTGCCGGTGTTCAGTTCCATCACTTCGCCGGTCTCCGCATCTTCAAAAGTAATCCAGCCGAGGTTCGGCAGTTCCCGCTCCGTCGGGTCGACGATGGGAATGGCGATCAAGTCATGCTTGCGGCTGGTGACTTTGAGCGCGCGCTCGTAGCCGCGGTCCATGAAATCCGAGATCACGAAGATCACCGCCCGGCGGTTCAGTGCCCGGTTGATGTGATGGAGAGCTTTTGTCAGGTTGGTGCCGCGGCTGGCGGGGCTGTAGGTCAGCACTTCGCTGATCAGGCGCAGCACATGGAGACGGCCTTTGCCGGGGCGGATGTATTTTTCCGCGCCGTCTGTGAAAAGGAGAGCGCCCACTTTGTCATTGTTGCGGATGGCGCTGAAGGCGAGGACGGCAGCCAGTTCCGCCGCCAGTTCCCGCTTACTCAATTCCACGGAGCCGGTCACGCTGCTGGCGCTGGCATCCACGAGCACCATCACCGTCATCTCCCGCTCTTCGATGTACTTCTTGATGTGAGGCACGCCGGTGCGGGCGGTGACGTTCCAGTCGATCCGCCGCACTTCATCCCCCGGCTGGTACTCACGCACTTCATCGAAGTCCATGCCGCGTCCCTTGAACACGGAATGATACTGCCCGGCCATCAAATCCTCCACGAGCCGCACGGTGCGCAACTCGATCTGCCGGATCTTCTTGAGCCACTCGCGGGGAATCATGGAACAACCACGGTCTCGAGGATGTGCTTCACGATGTTCTCGCTGGAGATTTCATCGGCGTCCGCTTCAAAGGTGGTGATGATCCGGTGGCGCAGGACATCCGGCGCGATGCTCTTCACATCCTGCGGCGTGACATACCCGCGCCCCTGAAGAAACGCGTGGGCCTTCGCCGCGAGCGACAGATTGATGGAGGCCCGCGGGCTGGCGCCAAACCGGATCATGCCATCCATCTTCGGAATGAAGCGCTTTGGCTCCCGGGTCGCGAACACCAGCCGGATGATGTAGTCTTCGATCTGGTCGTCCACATGCACGCGGTCCACGAGTCCCCGCATTTCCAGAATCTGCTCGGGATGCACGATCGCCAGGAGCGGCTCGCGCACCGCGGTCTTCGCCATCAGCCGCATAATTTGTTTCTCCTCGGCCTCGCTGGGATAACCGATCACCACTTTCAACATGAAGCGGTCCACTTGAGCTTCCGGGAGTGCATACGTGCCCTCCTGGTCGATGGGGTTTTGCGTGGCCAGCACAAGGAACGGCCGGGGCAGCGGAAACGTCTCCTCCCCGATGGTGACCTGCCGCTCCTGCATGGCTTCGAGGAGTGCGCTCTGCACCTTGGCGGGAGCGCGGTTGATTTCATCCGCGAGGATGAGGTTCGCAAAAATCGGCCCCTTTTTGGTCGTGTAGACGCCGTCGCGGGGATTGTAGATCAGGTTGCCCACGAGGTCGCTCGGCAGGAGATCGGGAGTGAACTGAATCCGTGCGAATTTCGTGTGAATCGTCTGCGCCAGGGCGCTGATGGTCGCCGTTTTCGCAAGGCCCGGCACCCCCTCCAGCAGCACGTGCCCGTTGGCCAGGAGCCCGATCAGCAGCCGCTCCACCAGATAAGTCTGCCCCACGATTGATTTTCCGATCTCTGCCTTGATGGCGTCAATGGACGGATGCATCGCGGCGATTTGCTGATTGATGGCTTCGAGTTGTGAGGTCATGGAAAAAATTCGGGAGGGCGGGAAGAGAGAGGCACGAGCCTATTGGCGAAAAAAAGAGGGCGTCCACACCATTCTCCTCCGCATTGCCTGACAAACACTTGCCGGGCCAGGCGGAATTCCGTAAACGGGGGACTGCGTGCCCTTTATCATCACCGGTGAACCGCATCCGGCCCATCAGGCCTCTCCGCTGAAGGAGGCCACCGTGGTGAAGACACTGACAAACCCCGCAATCACCTCGGTGACTTTTTCCGGGCCCGGAAGAACGCCGTTGGTCACCTGAGGCTGCAAATTGGCCGAGGAGACGGCATAGAGCCAGTGCACTTCGCCGTGGCGGTCCGCCGGTGTCCGGAATTCGATCCTCCCTTCGATCTCACGCGCTTCACTGCGGACCAGCAGGTCGCAGACATCGCCTCTTACCGCTGCCTCCTCTGCGGCAAAGCCCTTGATGGCGAGCGCCCGGGCGGCGCGGGCCAAATGCGGCAGGATCCGCGTTTCAAGTGTTTGAGCGACGGGGGTGGAGGGTCGGTTTCCCATGGCACGATGAGTGCATTGTTGTGGCGGAGAAGGCGACAGAGCAAGTAATGATTTTGACGCCTGATGTACGCGTCTGCTCTCAGGACCTATCACCTCTGCCCTATGCATCCGGAGGCGACTTCGCTGCGCCGGCCTGCCTTCACGGATACCGGGTTTTGGCGTAAGCACGAAGTCCGGCGGGACCGGTCCCCGCGCCTTATTTTCCTGTCACCGGACCCGGGGGTCAACCTCCCTTGATCAGGTAAGCGATCAATAAAACGGGCAAAGGAACACCTAATAGCCAAAGAAGAATCCAACCTGCTTTGGCCTGGGTTTGCTGGTGCAGGGGGATGATTTTTCCAGGTGTCATAAGAAGAGAGGAGATTGAGGTTTGAACATTCCGGACAATCCGGGTGCAGCAGCCTCTCATGCCATTCCCGTGCCAGCCGCGGAAGAGCCGGCTTCCCGCCCGTTCACCCCGGAAAAGCCTTATTTTACAGCAACGCAGGATGCAAAGACCGGCTTTCGTCCGGGCGAATTGCAAAGGTGAGAGTGACGTTTCACCGCCGCGGAAAGAGTGCTGAAAGCCTTCCCGCCCCTCACGAATCCAGTGAAATTTTATGTGGCATGAAAGGCGCATTGGAAGCCGGAACCCCATACAAACCCTCTTATAAATATAAAAATATGAATTCAACTGCCGTTGTTAGTGTTTCCCCGCGTATTTCCTGGCGGGCCATCCTTGCCGGAGCCATCGTGGCCCTCAGCATCCATTTGCTGCTCACCTCGCTGGGCGCCGGCATCACCGCGCTGGCGGCACGCCCCTCGGCCACGGAGTCGCCGGTGCGAGCTGTCGCGCTGGGCCTCGCGTTGAGCTGGACGTTGAGCGCTCTCATTTCCCTCTGGTTCGGGGGATGGGTGGCCGGGAAAATCGCGTCTCCCGGTGACCGGGATGAAGGCGCTCTCCACGGATTTGTGATGTGGAGCACAGCTACGGTTGTCGCATTCATGCTTCTCGCCGCGGGAGTGGGCAAAACGCTGAGCCTCGTGGGTCAAACCGCCGCCGGCTCGGCGAAAGCGGTCGCCGCCGCGGTGCCGGAACTGGCGAAGAAGTCCGCCGAAGTGATCGACCAGTACTCTGCGGAAGTGGCTCCCGCCGCCGGTCCCATGAGCCCGGCTGGAAAGCGGGAAGTCGCACTGGCCCTGAAAAACTACCTCGCCGGCGGCGACGCAGGCCGCACGCCTCAAAACCGTGAGGCCCTCATCACCGCGGTAACGAAAAACACTTCCATGGCTCCCGCCGACGCCGGAAAGACAGTGGACGAGTGGACCGCCTCCTATGACCGCGCCAAAGCGGAAGTCACCGCTCAAGTGGACGACGCTGCCGCGAAGGCGAAGGAAATAGCCGACAAAACCGCCGCCGCCACAGGAGCAGGTGCGATCTGGACGTTCATCGCCTTCTGGATCGGCGCTCTGGCGTCTGTCTGGGGCGGCCGCTGCGGCGCCGCCGGATGCCATCCCTTTGGCAAGGCGAAGGCTTAAAGAATCCCGCCTGACTGATCCTGAACCATACGCTCCGCCCTGGCATCCCTTGAGATGCCGGCGCGGGGCCTTTTTATAAAGGCGACGAAGGCGGGCGGCGGCAGCGGCTTCAAGCCGCCTCCCGTCGTGCGTTAAGACGGCGCAGGAAAGCCGCGCCGGATCCATTCTTTTCACCTCCATTTTCCGGTTACCGGACACTTTTTTTCGGAGAGCGTGGTTTTAAAGTTGCTTCCGGATTGCCCGCCCCGTAGTCTCGGTTCCTCACCCTAGAAATCTTAGGGGGGATCGGATTTTTTTCTAGCCTTGGGGCAGACTTTTCTCCATCCTCCGCAAAAATTAGGACAGCCCAGCCCATGAAGAACGCCTCCATCTCTCTTTTCCGCCGCACCCTCCTCTGCCTCGGCGGCCTTGTGCTCGCCTCCTCCGTTGCCACAGCGCAAACCGCTCCTCCCGCCGCCGGTGGAAAAGAGGAACTCATGAAGATCAAGAACGTGGAGCCCATCATCCAGAAAACGCCGAAGTTCCAGGTGGAAGGCCCGAAGGAAAAGCACTGGAAGCCGAAGGACTGGCTCGAAATCGAAGTGGACTGTGAAGCGCTGCCCTCCAAGAAGGCGAAGGAAAAGCAGACCACCTATTCGGAAGTCACGTTCAAATACTATGTGTATCTGGAAGGCCAGTCGCCTGAAAAGAGCCGCATCCTGACCGGTGAAGTGGTGCACACGAACGTCCCCATCAAGGAGGCTTCTCACTCCTGCATGTTCATTACCCCCTCCACGATCTTCAGCCTCACCGGCAAACCGGAGGCCAATGCCAACGCTATCAAATACTGGGGCGTGGTCGCGACCATTGGAGGAGAAATGGTGGGCTACAAAGTGAAGCCGGGCAGCCCCGGCACTGCGGACAAACCCTGGTGGGAAGACCCCAAGGCTCCCGCGAAAGAACCGGCCCTCAAAAACAAAAACGAGACCCCCTTCGCCATCCTCTGGGCGGATTACTACTTCGACATCCGCGGCAAGTAGCACCCAATCCTCCTGCAAAAGGCATTTTCCATTGACGGCCAGAATAAACGCCGCTCTAAAGCACGACTCACGATGGCAGAAAAGAAATCTGTTTTGACACTCAATCTCGGTTCGCAACGCGTCGGCATGGCGCGTTTCGGCATTGGCGGCAAGGGCTCGCTGCTTCTTAAAGAATATGCATTCGCCGAGATGCCTGGAGACCCCACGACGGACGGCACCCGCCGCACTGCACTGGGAGCCACCGTCAAGCAACTCTCCGGAGCTTTGCGTGCCGCGGATGCTGATGTGAACTACGCCATTCCAGGGCAGTATCTCATCGCAAAGTTCGTCAAACTGCCGTCGCTGGCAGAGGACCAGGTGGATAAAATCGTGGGCTTTGAAGCTCAGCAGGCGGTGCCCTTTCCGTTGAATGAAACGGTGTGGGACTATCAGTTGATGGGCAAGAGCGGCGGCGAAATGGAAGTCGGCATCGTGGCGGTGCGCTCGGAGCACCTCAATGAGCTGAATTCCGCCGTCGAAGGCGCCGGTCTTACCACCCACACGGTGGATGCGGCTCCCGTCTGTCTCTACAATGCCTTCCGCTATAACTATTCGGATGCCGGCGGCTGCTCTCTGCTGATCGACCTCGGTGCCCGGACGACGAACCTCATTTTCATCGAGGGACGCCGGGCCTTCATTTCCAGCTTCCAGGTCGGCGGCGCCTCCATCTCCCAGAGCATCGCGAAGGAGATGAACGTGGACTACGATACCGCCGAACAGCGGAAAGTGACCGAAGGATTCGTGAATCTCGGAGGCAACTACGAAGATCACGAGGATCCCGAAATCGACGCCATGTCGAAAGTGATCCGGAATGCCCTCGCCCGGATCCACGGTGAAATCGTGCGCCGCACGAATGCCTATCGTCAGCAGCAGGGCGGAAGCGCCCCCACGATCGCCTATCTCGCCGGTGCCGGTGCCAACCTGCCCTACGTGAAGGAAGTGATCGAGGAGAAGCTCCGCATTCCGGTGGAGTATTTCAATCCTCTAAAGAATGTGTCCGTCGGCCCGAAGGTGGACGTGGAGCGCATCAGCCAGGAGGCACACACCCTGGGTGAACTGGTGGGTCTGGCTCTCCGGGAAATGTCCTGCCCCATGCAGTTGGACCTCGCGCCAAAGTCGGTGCAGGCCAGCCGCGATGTGGGGAACCGCAAGCCCTTCCTCTACATGGCGGGCGCGGCGCTGTTCGCCTCACTCATTGGAGTATGGTTCTATAACAGTTCCGCCGCGTCGGGCTACGAATCCCACACGCGGGACGTTCAGAAAAAGATCGATCAACTCGCCGCCGCCGACCGCAGCATCCAGGCTGATGAAGGCCGCGAAAGGGAGGCCAGGGATCGCGCGAACATTCTGGAAAATGCGATCACCGAGCAGAAATACTGGGTGAGTCTCCTCAACGAGTTGAACAACCTCATGAAGGACGATCAAATCTGGATCGTCGAAATCTCTCCCTACTCCAACGGCATTCCCCTGAGCAAGCCTTTGTGGGGCAATAGCCCGGATTATCCGTTCGGCGACGGAAGGAGCAGAACCCCCACCGGCCCGAATGCCGCAGCCAAGCTGCCGGTGACGGACCTCTATGTGGTGGCGATCAACCGCAATACCAGCGGAGACAGCTCCGGAGCCAATGCTTTGGAGTTCTTCCGCAGCATCGTCAAAAATCCGAAGATCAGCCATTATTTTGAATTCAAATCCACCAATGAGGATCAGCTTCTGCGGGACTACCTGCAGCACTCGGTGGGGGATCTCGCCAACCGGGACGGCTATGCGTTCAAAATGCGTCTGCCCATCAAACGCGTGATCTTCGCGCCTCCCGTCAAATAATCCCGCAAGGAAGATCCAAACGAATTTGAGGACAACATGAGCCAGGGAAAACAAAGCAAGTTTCTGCCGATTTATTTTTCAATTCTGGGGGTTGGTGCCCTCGGACTTGGATACATGGCATGGTCGGCCAGTTCCAGTTCCGATGAAGCGGAGGAGAAATACAAGCAGGCCTCCACAGAGCTGAGCCGGCTGGAGAACGCCCCCCTTTCACGGACGGACGAAAACGCGGCGCTGAAAAAGAGCAAGGTGGACGACTTCGTGAAGCAGGTCCGGGAACTCAATACCACGCTGATCTCCTATCAGCCTCCCATCGCCGCCGAATCCAATGACGGTTTCCAAAAGAAGCTGAATGAGGCCACCAAGGCGGTAAAGGACAATGCCGCCGCTAAAGGCGTCACCCTGAGCCCGAAGTTTGACCTCGGCATGGGCAACTATCTTTCCCAGTTCCCGGTCTCCGGGGCCGCCGGTAAGCTCAGCGCCCAACTGGACTCCATCGTGTATCTCTCCAACGCGGCCATGAACGCCGGCGTCAGCAGTATCGACAATCTGACCCGCGATCCGCTGGATGTGGAGAAGGAGAAGAAGGACGAGAAGGCCACTGACAAGCCCAAAGCCCAATTGAGCCCGGCGGCCCGGGCGGCAGAAGAGAAGAAAAAGAAAGAGGAAGCCGCGAAAGCTAAAGCAGCTCCGCAGGCGATCGATGACTCTAAAGTGATGGAACGCCAGCCGGTGACCATCGATGTGACCGGGAAGAACCGTTCCGTTCTGAACTTCCTTGAGGCTTTGGCCAACACCGATGGGAAAGACTCCCCTTACTTTTTTATCATCCGTACGCTGCGGATCGAAAATGAACTGAAGGATGGCCCGCCCAAGTCGGTCACGGTCGCGGAGAAGGAGGTAACGCCCAATCCCGAGGACAAGACCAGCGTCTACACTCAGGACGCCGAGTTCCTCCTTGGAAATGAGAAGGTGAAGATGCACCTCGACCTCGATATCGTGCGCTTCTCCGACCTGCCGGCGGAAGCGGCCAAGACGCCCGGGAAGCCCGCTCCGAAACCCGCGGTCAAGCCCGCCTCCGGCACTGGCACGCCCGCCCCGGCTCCAGCTCCAGCCGATAAGGCTCCGGCTCCCGCCGATAAATAACCTCCCTTCAACTGACTGATTTTATGGAGTGGATCAAAGCTAAATACGACCGTTTGCTGCTGGGTGTTTTCGGAGTCATCGCCCTTCTTCTGGGTGGCTTCCTTCTGATGAAGGTGATGAAGTTCGGCAGCCAGTTTCCCAAAAATGTCGGCCCCCCGACCCTCAGGAGCGATTTCGGCAAGGGTGACCAGGAGGCCCGGGAGTCGATCAACAATGCCAAAACGCATCTCGCAGAGGCAGTCGTGGTAAAGCCTCCGGTGACCGCAGGCATTCCGGTCAGTCTCTTCACCTCCGCCCCGGTGATTAAGACGATCCAGCAGAAGGTCATCGCGATTCTTGACCCAAAGTCCGAGCAGGTTCGCCCCCCCATCGACAACCGCTGGCTCTATGAAAATGACCTGCGGATGGAGCAGAAGAACATTGCCGAAGTCGACAGCGACGGAGACGGATACACCAACACTGAGGAATTTCTGGCCAAGACGAACCCCAAGGACAAAAACAGCAACCCGGGTCTGGCCACCAAGCTCGAATACAAGGAGTGTGTGAAGGATCCGATGACGATTAGGTTCAACACCTGGATCGCAGACGACGACATCACTTTCCGCCGCACCGAGCCTGCGGCAATGGCCTTCAACACAGCCCACATTAGAGTCGGCGATTCCTTCCCGGCTGAACGCGGAGGTACAGACCGCTTCAAGGTTCTCAAGATCATTCCTCCTACTGCCGGAAAGCCCCGCACGGCGATTCTGGATGATCTCACCACGCCGAAAGTAGACGAATACATCGCTGAACTGCACCCAGGCAAGCCTCTGGAGATGCCCTCCCGCCGCGCCAAGATCGTCTGCAAACTGGGCAAGGAAGAGGAGAAAGTCGTTTCGGAAGGTGAAGAGTTTTACTTCGCCGTTTCCCCCGATGACAAGTTCACGGTGAAGACGATCACGGATGAGGAAGTGACCCTCGAATTCACTCCTCCCGGAGCGAAGGAGAAGACGACCAAGACCTTCAAAATCCCTCCCCCTCCCTGAAGTTTAGTTGCTGCGAAATTTCAAATTTCTGGCATAACCTGCCAATAATCATCCCAATTTAATCCCCACGCTGTTCCATTCCCATACCGAATTATCTCATGAGAAAGCCCGTGCTCAAACTCCACCAAAAGGCCCTGATCGCCGGACTGGCTTGTGCTGCCGCACTCCCGGTCACCTCCGCATTCGCCGGAACGGACAGGTCCTACTCCTCCTCCATTGTCGAGCTTGAAATCATCAAGCGGCAGGAACGCGTCCGTCTGGCGTATGACGCCGAGGCGGAAGGCGACAAGCTCTATGCGAAGCAGGACTTCGCCGGTGCCATTGACCGCTATCAACTGGCCCTCAACACGATGCCGAACGGCTACAGCAATCAAGCAGACCGCCGCCGGATCATCAACAAGTATGCCAAAGCCGCCGTGATCCACTCCCGCGAGCTCGGTCACAAGGGAGAGTTCTCCAAGGCCAAGACGCTGCTCAACGGCGTGCTGGCGGAAAACATGGACCCGAATTACCGCGATGCACAGGTGCTGCTCAAGCATCTCGACGATCCGGACCGTTTTAACCAGGCAATGACGCCGCGCCACTTCGGCCACACGGAGGAAGTGAAGCGCCATTTCGACCAGGCCCTCGGATTTTACGACCTCGGCCAGTTCAAGGAGGCGGAGGACGAGTTCAACCGCATCCTCGCGATTGACCAGTACAACACCGCCGCCCGCCGCGGACTGGAGCGCACCCAGCGCCAGATTCAGAACTACCTCAAGTCCGCCCGTGACGAGCAGCGCCTGCGCATGCTCAACGCCGTGGACAGCCTGTGGGTGAACGCCGTTCCCGGCACTGCCAAAGTTCCGGTCAATTCCGTCGGAACCGGCGGGATGGAAGACCCGGGTTCCGCTCCCATTTCGTTCAAACTCCAGAACATCACCATTGATCACATCCAGTTCGCGGAAGCGGACCTGAACGAAGTGGTGCAGTATCTCCGCAAGAAGAGCGCCGAGAATGATCCGGAAGCCGATCCTGGCAAGAAGGGCGTGAACTTCATCAACAATGTGAAGGACGGCGCTAAGGCGGTCACCATCGACCTCCGCAATGTGAAGCTCATTGAAGCGCTGAAGGCGGCGACCGACTATGCGGGTGTCCGTTTTGACGTGCAGCCAAACTCGGTGGTTATCATCCCGCAGGGCACCGGTGCCAGCAGCATGACCATCCGCACCTACCGCGTGCCCCCCGACTTCCTCACCCGCGGCACGGCCGCCAGCGCTGCTGCCGGCGGCGCTGAAGCAGGCAGCGCAGATCCTTTTGCCCCTTCCGCAGGCGGCGCTGAAGGCGGTGCCGCTTCGACCGGTCCGAAACTCAAAGGAAAGCCCACCGCGAAGGAAGTGCTCGCCTCTCTCGGCGTGACCTTCACTGAAGGCGCTTTTGCCTCCTTTGACGCCACTTCCGGACGTCTCGTGGTGAAAAACACCTACGATCAGCTCGACCTCGTGGAAACGGTGGTGGAGGAAATCGGCAAGACCACCGTGAAGCAGGTCTACATCACCACGAAGTTCGTGGAAGTGACCCAGCGGAACAATGAAGAGCTCGGTTTTGACTGGCTCCTCGGTGCCTTCAATGTTGGCGGCAACCGCGTGTTCGGTTCGGGCGGCACCTCCGGCAACGCCGGCGCGCTCAATACCTCGGACTACTCCGTCATCACTCCCTCCGGCGCACCGGTCGGCGGCAACCCGATCACCCGCGGCCTGCGCTTCGGTTCGGACGCCATCAGCCGCAATGCGATCGATGCTTTGATCGCCGGCGGCACCGCCGCGGGCACCTCCAGCGTAACTCCTGCCGCTTTCGCCATCGCCGGTGTCTTCACCGACCCGCAGTTCCAGCTGATGATGCGCGCCCTCAATCAGAAGAAGGGCGTGGACCTCATGACGGCCCCGAGCATCATCGTTCGCGGCGGTCAGCGCTCCAAGATCGAGGTGATTCGCGAATTCCCCTACCCGACGGAATTCGATCCTCCCCAAATCCCGCAAACCTTTGGCGGCGGCGGCGGCATCGGTGGTCTCGGCGGTCTCGGCAACACCCAGCAGGGCAGTTCCTTCCCCGTCACGCCGACCACTCCGAGCAGCTTCACCTTCCGCAACACGGGTGTGACCATGGAAGTAGAAGCCACCGTGGGTGAAGACGGCTACACCATCGACCTCAACATCGCTCCGGAAGTCGTTGAATTCGAAGGCTTCATCAACTACGGCAGCCCCATTCAGACCACGGGTATCAATGCCCTCGGTCAGAGCGAGCCCGTGGTGCTCACGGAGAACAAGATCCTCCAGCCGGTGTTCGCCACCCGCAAGATGGCCACTCAGGTGCTCATCTGGGACCGTCAGACGGTCGGCATCGGTGGTTTGATTCGTGAAGACGTGCAGTCTGTCGAAGACCGCGTCCCCATCGTGTCCGCCATTCCGATCATTGGCCGCCTCTTCAAGACGAAGAATGAAGAGCACTATAAGAAGAACCTCATGATCTACGTCACCGCGCAGCTCATCGACCCGGCCGGCCAGCCGGTGCATGGTGATACGATCCCGGTCGAAGAGGAAACGAAGGTGGAGGAGAACCTCTTCCCGCCCGGCATTCCGGTCGACACGGGCAAGTAAGGCCGTTCACTCAATTCAGATCAGCTGCGGGGCGAAGGAGAAATCCTTCGCCCCGTTTGCTTTTAAAATGACGAAATCAGAAACCAGAAATCCGAAGGAATGACGAAATCCGAATGACGAGCGGCGGTCGTTTCCCACTCCGGTCGCTGCGCCCTGCGCCCGTCGGTGCTTCTGGCTTCTGGCTTCTGGCTTCTGGCTTCTGGCTTCTGG
>DATAIE010000052.1:0-5934 GCA_036262875.1 Verrucomicrobiales bacterium | reverse complement strand
CCGTCCTGGAGGAGCTTTTCACTCAAGCGGTATCCCTGTCACCGTCAGAGCGAAGCGCATTCCTCCATGGCCGGTGCGGGGGCGATCCGGCCCTGCGCACGACGCTCGAGCAACTGCTGGACGCCCACAGGGAGGCGGGAGACTTCCTTCCCGAGTCTGCGGAAAATGCCGCAGCCGGGCAAACGCTGGGACCTTACACGCTCCTTGAGGAGATCGGCCGCGGCGGCTTCAGCACGGTATGGCGCGCGGTGCAGGACCGGCCCGTGCGGCGGGAGGTGGCGGTGAAGCGCATCATGCCGGGCATGGATTCGCATCAAATGCTCCGGCGGTTTGAACAGGAGCGGCAAACCCTGGCATTGATGAATCATCCCGGGATTGCCGGGATCTACGATGCCGGACTCGATGACCGCGAGAGGCCATGGTTTGTCATGGAACTGGTGGCGGGAACGACCCTCACCCAATGGGTGCGGAACAACAATCCTCCGCATGAAGAGCGTATCCGGCTCTTCGCGGAGATTTGCGCCGCCGTGGTGCATGCACACCAGCGGGGAGTCATTCACCGCGATCTCAAGCCCTCCAATATCCTCGTAGGTCCCAACGGGGCGAAGATCATCGACTTCGGCATCGCCCGGGTGCTGGCGGATGCGCCGGTCGATTCCGGTCTCACGCGGGAGGGACAGGTGATCGGAACGCCCGCGTGGCTCGCCCCGGAGGTGATGGCGGGAGCGCCCGCCGATACACGGGCGGATGTCTATTCACTGGGAGTCATCCTCTGCGAACTGCTCACCGGCAAACTGCCGCGCGATCCGGGAATATTCCAGCGCCTCCCGCCGGGAGGATGGCAGCAGGCCGTGGAGAGCACTCCCGTGCGGTGGCCTTTGTTAGGCAATGACCTCGATGCGATTCTCTCGAGGGCTCTCGAAACCGATCCGGACCGCCGCTATGGCTCGGTGGCGGAGCTGGCGGCGGACATGGAAGCGTTTCAGGATGGACGTCCCGTGAAAGCCCGCAAGCCCACGCGGCTTTACCTCTTCCGGCGGTTTGTCGGACGCCACCGGCTGGGAGTGGTCGCGGCGGCCATTGCCCTGATGGGGATTTTTACGGGCACCATCGTTGCATGGCGTGAGAAAGTCGCTGCCGACAAAGCCCGGAGGCATGCGGAAACCGAAGCCCGCCACGCCGAGGAAGCTCTGTCGGTGCTCCAGAGCCTCATCATCGCCGCAGATCCCGAGGAAGGGATGCCGGCGGCTCTCACTGTAGCTGAACTGGTGGACAACTTTGCCAGGCAACTGCCGGCGGAGGTGCTTGCCAATCCCCGCATCGAACTCCAGGTGCGGTTCGCTCTCGGCATGTCCCTGCGCGGCCGGGGCCGCCTCTCGGAAGCGCTCCCGCAACTGCTGCGGGCCCGCGAGCTCGCCCTCGAAATTCTCGGCCCGGACCACGATCAGACGGGCCAGGTTCAGTTGGGACTTACCATCGTTTACTTCATGCTCGAACGGAACAGGGAGGCTCTCGATTCCGCGCGCGAGACCCGGCGCGTGCTTCTCCTGACGCGAGGTCCCAAAGCGGACGACACGCTCCGGTCACGCGAGATCATTATCAATTCTCTCATTTCGCTGGGCTTTGCCAAAGAGGGTGAAGCGGAAGCGTTGAGTCTGCGTGCCGACGCCATGGCTGCGGGATCGGTCATGACGCCGCGCGTCTCATGGCTCCTCGGTCGCGCGTACTTAAAGCAGGGCCGTTTCGATGAAGCCGTCAGTGCCGCCCGCGAGTATCTCCAAGCTCAAATCGGGAAGGCCGGTCCGGACTCGCTCGTCGCCTGGGACGCGGAGCGTTTTCTTGGCGAAGCCCTGTATCAGCAGGGAAACTACACAGAGTCCATTTCCGTTCTCCGCCACGCCGCTGAGAAGCAGCGCGGACACTTTGGCCCGGACCATCCCACCGTCCGGGATACGCTGGAGGAACTGGAGAGGTCCGAAAAGGCAGCCAAAAAGTGAGGCGGGCGTCCCTTCTTTTTGAGTTTCTTTTTGGCTGCGCTTCCGGACATTCCCGGCGTGCCCGACCCTCCGCCTTCAGCTCCAGACATCACCCTTCTCCTGCAAAAGGCGGGGGGTGGTCAGCCGGGCGCGGATGCGGAACTGATGGAGGCCATCTACGGGCAGCTCCGCCGGCTGGCGCAGCACAGCCTCGCGGGTGACGCCGCCCCCACGATCCAGGCCACGGAACTCGTGCATGAGGCGTGGCTCCGTCTGCATCCCGGCGGCAGCGGCATCCCGTGGGAAAACCGCCGCCACTTCTTCTCGGCCGCCGCCGAAAGCATGCGCCGCGTCCTCATCGATCACGCCCGGGCCCGCGGCGCCCAAAAGCGCGGAGGCAAACTGGACCGCATCCCTCTCTCCGACGTCACTGATCTCGTCCAGGCGCCTGACGCCAGCCTCATTCTTCACCTCGATGATGCCCTCAATCTCCTGGCCGCCGACTCCCCCGATTCGGCGGAAATCGTCCGTCTCCGTTTCTTCGCCGGTCTCACTCTCGACGAGACGGCTGCTCTCACCGAAACAAGCCGCTCCACCGTTTTACGGAAATGGCAATTCGCGAGAGCCTGGCTTTTTAAGGAACTCTTTGGCTCCGGTCCGGTTCCCGCCGGCGACGAATGAGGTTCTCAAGGCTTCCTCACCACCACGCGGTAGTACTTGCGGGTGGCGGTGGCCGCATCGGACTGACTCATGACGGCACCGGTGCCGTTTCGGTAGCCGCCGGTGAAATCCGTCCACGCAGAGCTGAGGTTCGGGCTCCACTGAGGCAAGTACTGGAGACCGGTTTGAGAAGGCCATGAGAATTGCATGTTCCCGCCGGATCTTGTCAGGGTCAGGACCGGTGCCACCACTGTACCCGTGGATTTGATCAAATTACGGAAGCCGAAGTTTACGCCGAAGGCGCTTCGGGTGAACGTGCCGAGAATAGTGCTTTGCGCTGGTGTGAGAGTTATCGTCTCCAATGTCCGGTAGTCCCGGGGAATGCTGAGATTCACCGCGGTCGCATTCTGGTTCGTCAGCCAGACCTCTGCGGTCGTGCCCACCGCTATCCCGGTGAGCGGAATGGCGAAACTCCCGGCGGCGGCGGAAACATCGTAGAGCGTGTGTTCGGCTCCGTTTACCTTCAGGAAAACACGCACGCCGCTGACCCCCTCACCCTGAGTGTATTTCCCGTTTCCGTTGGCGTCATAAAAGAGCGTGTCCGTAACGTAAGAGGGCGCGCCGGCTGTCAGGTCCATGGTCCAGTAATAGGCGAGGCCGGAGGA
Organism: Verrucomicrobiales bacterium; assembly: GCA_036262875.1. Taxonomy (GTDB): domain Bacteria; phylum Verrucomicrobiota; class Verrucomicrobiia; order Verrucomicrobiales; family V1-33; genus V1-33. The sequence goes on along the minus strand of DATAIE010000052.1, from coordinate 2,633 downwards.
GGCCAGGAAATAGAAACCCACGCCAATCTCCTGGAAGGTGGCGTTATTCATGTTCCCGCGGTGCTCTGTGCTGTTCCACCAGGCCACGTAAGTGCTTTCCGAAGTTTGCAGGCCAGTACTGATATTCTCCGCCCAGGCGGAAAAGGCAGTGTATCCCTCCGCCCGGATTCGGTCGGGTGTGTCAGGCTGCGTGGTCGCGTTGTAGTAGGCACTGTTGGGCACCGTCGCATGCTGAAATTTGTTTTTCTTGGCCATGTCCTCCGTGTGATGTCTTGCCGCGAGGGTGAGACTGTTGTGAGGAGCCAGAGGACCGCTGCTCAACGGGATATCTGAGTAGGAAGTGCCGCGTACGCTGTTTTCGGTATTCCGGTCAAACCGTGCCCTGTTTACATGCCATCGGACCTCCTCCTCCACCGCAGAGGGCACGCCGTCACCGGTGTATTCCGTTTGGGCGCGCAGCGGGACGGTTAAGGTTCCCAGCGTACCGGATATCAGGAGAAAACGGCGAACGGGGGCATTCATGGCAGTTAGGATATGTTGGCTCTTAACAGAGCTTCCAAAAGGAAGCTCCGCAAATCGCGTTCCCAAAACAGAGGCTTATAATTTTTATAATGCACAAAGAGGGCCACATACGGCGGGAATCCGAAGATGCTGTGAAAACCCGGCCTTCCGCTGGTCAGCCAATGCCGGTCGAATTCTGTTGCTCATGCCGCGTCCGGCGGCTTGCAGTCGGGATGACTGCTCCCGCTGCTGAAATCGAAATCGATGAACCGCTCGTGCGGGCGCTGCTCCGGGCACAGCGCCCGGACCTGGCGGGTCTGGAAATTGAGATCGCAGGGCAGGGGTGGGATAACGTCGTGGCCCGCGCGGGTGACTGGGCGATTCGCCTGCCGCGGCGGACGCTGGGCGCGAAATTGATCGAGAATGAGCTGAAGTGGCTGCCACAGATTGCGGAGGGATTGCCTCTGCCCGTGCCGGTCCCGGTGTTTACCGGAAGTCCGGAGGCTGGGTACCCATGGAAATGGAGCATCGCGCGGTGGCTGCCAGGCCGCCCGGCGTCGACGGCTCCTCCGGCGGATTCATCAAGGGCGGCGGAGGAGCTTGCGGCATTTCTTGCGGCCCTGCATCGCCCGGCTCCTGCGGACGCACCGGTGAACCGGTTTCGCGGCGTGCCGCTGGATGAGCGGGCAGAATCCGTGAGGGAACGCGCGCACGCATTGCAGGGAACGATCGAAGTCGAGCGGGTGCTGGAGATTTGGGAGAACCTGCGGACCACGCCGGTGTGGTCCGGGCCGGCGATGTGGCTGCACGGCGATATGCATCCCGCGAATTTGTTAATCCACGAAGGAAAGTTGTCGGCTGTGATCGACTTTGGGGACGTGACGAGCGGCGATCCCGCATCGGACCTTGCGGTCGCATGGACAATGTTCGGCAAAGAGGACCGCGAAGTTTTTTGCCGGACGGCAGAGGTGCATCCGGACACCTGGCGCAGATCTGCAGGCTGGGCTCTGAATTTGGCGCTGGTCTTTCTCGGTGCGGATGAAGGCACCTCTATGCGGGAAATCGGAAAGCGAACCCTGCGGGCCGTGATGGAAGATGATTCCTATTCCGGCTGATTCTGTGCGGATTGAGAGCCGGGCGGTGGCGGAGTGGGAACGTCCTCCGGCAGCCGGCTGACGATTTCTTCGCTCAGCCCGATTTCCTCCACCAGAACACGCATCCGGTCTTCGCGGGTCGCCGGAGTGTTGCTCACACTGCCGTCGCTGTGCAGAGTCACTGCCTGACCGAAGCCCAAACCGGTCACCCTGTCCGTCTGATTCAGGCGGGCGGAGACCTGGTAGTTGAACGGGCTCCAGTTGCGTGTGGCGGCGTAAAGCCTGCTGTACTCTTCGGCAGAGGCTCCAAAGCGCTCGATACGGCACTCGAAACCATCCGTTTTGTGCAGCGGACGCCAGAGGATATGCCACTGTCCCTCCCGCAAAAAGGCGCGGACGCCCCACGCGGGGTGCGTTACTGTGGAATCCGCGTCATCCAAAAGGAGGGGTTCATCATGAAGGATGGACGTGTCGACCAGATACCGCTGCGAACCAAAGGTCACCATGAGCGTGCCGTGATTGGGCGGCAAGCCAGGAGCGGCCAGCATGGTCGCAATGCCGCGCCGCGCATGAAATCCCAGCGCGGTGAGCAGCGCGTTCAAGGCTCCGGAACCCGCCCAGCAGGTGCCGCCGGTGCCGTGTGTCAGCCATGCGGTAAAGAAATCTTCGGGTGTGCTGCCCGGCAGCGGTCCGGAGGATTCTGCGCGGACGTGGATCAGCTTCCGGACGTTGTCGAAAGGCACCCGGCGCCCCCAGCGGCCGTAAAGGTCACGAAGCGATTGGGGAGACGGGACGGGCCGATGCCGCAGCCCCAGTTTGGTGAGGACCTGTTCGATCAGGCTTTCCGGCAGCATTCGCGGGGAGAGTGGCCAGAGCGACGGAGGGCGTTTGGAAGCGGCGAGCGTGAGTGTCATATCACCGTATCCGCGCTCCTGCCGGCGATCTTGCTCCGGCTGTCAAATAAGTGCTCAGCCAACGGAGCCGCGCACTTCACCTTTTACCAGGGCCGGATCCGACGCCGCAGGGGGATTCAGAAGG
>DATAIE010000051.1:0-4189 GCA_036262875.1 Verrucomicrobiales bacterium | reverse complement strand
CTCCATGCCACCCTCCGATCCGTGAATCTGCTCAGGGTCCACCAGAGGATCCGGCTGCGGATGAGTGAGCAGCCGCTGAAAAGCCGGATCGTCCTTCTTCTCCCGCCACCGCCGCTGTTCATCGGCGGTGCGCAGCAGACGCACGTAAGGGGTGGGCCGGTAATAGGCCGCTCCCAGTTCCTTCCCCGTCCGCCCGTAAAAATCCCCGGCAACCGGCAGAAACTCATCCACGCGCCAACTGCGCGCGACACGGCGGCCACTGATGGGTGCCACGATGCCGGCGGCCACTTTGGACGACGTGGCGGGCTCATCCCGATCCACGACCAGCACCCGCCACCCCCGCCAGCGAAGATGCCATGCGAGCGTGGCCCCGGCCAGACCGTGGCCAAGAATGATGGCATCCACCGGCGGACCGTCCATGCGACGGAACCGCTCTATTTCTTCTTTTCCTTGTCCCCGGCTTCGTCCGTTACCGGCGACTCGGCGTCATGGATAAGCTGGTTAAGGTGCTCCACATCCCTCTTGATGCGTTCGAGAGCCGTCTCCGCATTCTTCCGTTCGTCACGGAGCGCATCGAGTTCCGGGTGATAGAGTTTCCCCTCACCCACTTTAGTAAGGAGACCTTTGATGGTTTTCGAGGGAATGGCGATGCACTCGATACGGCCGGACCGGGCGATATTGATGCCTACTACGTGGCCTTTGAGATCGACGATTGGCCCGCCCACTTCATTGGGTTCGAGGACCATGTCATGCTGCAGGGCATCCGGATAACCGCGGCGGTTCTTGCTGAGCGTGCCGCTCATCATATTTCTCGGGTCCTCGGCCAGCGCGCCCAGGGAGGAGGGCCGGGAGGCCAGCGTGGGATTCAACTCACGGTCACCCTTTTCCCGTTTCACCACGATCTTCACACTTTGATACGGACGCAGCGTGGCAATGGTGGACTTGAACTCCTCGATGGTGCTCACCGATTTGCCATCGATGGTCTTGATGATGTCATCCGACACGAATCCCGCCTTCGAAGCAGGGCTGTTGGCGGTGACTTCCAGGATCTTCACTCCGTCTTTGCCGGCTTCGTCGAGGCGCACCCCCAGCCAGCCCTTTTGGGATTCATCCATGTTGCGGGGAGCCACGCTCACCACTCCGACCGCAGCCGGCAGCCGCAGCGGAGTCGCTGCCGCAATGAAACTGCCCGGAGCGGGATCGGCCTTTTCATCCCATGGCATGGTGCGCAGACCGCGGGCGTCCACTTTGAGCAGCGCGAGATCGTACGGGCGGTGAATATCCACGAGTTTCACCGGCATGCGCAGACCTTCAGGAAACCGGGCTTCGATCCCCGGGAGGATAGCGCCCTTTTTGTCCAGAACTTCGCTGGCCTTGGTGAGGATGTAGCCGTCCTCATGCACCGAGCACCCGTAGGCGATGTCTTTTTTCTCACGGGTCAGTTGCACGGTGGCCCGGCGCGCGTCATCGAGGGCAGGCTCCCACGATTTCAAAATCTCCGGAGTTTCACGGCTGTATTTATCCTGAGGGGCGGGGCCTTTCGGTTCCTCCTTTGCCTCATCCTTTGGAGTCTGCTCACTCTTCTGCTCGGAGTACTTCTTCGGCTTTTGACCGGGCGCAGCCTTCGGCTCCTCTTTGGGAGTCTCTTCGGTCTTCGGTTTCTCGGATTTTTGCTCCTCAAATTTGGGGGGCTTTTTGTCCGTCTCCGGTTTTGCCTCCTCTTTCTTCGGTTCCTCCTTCTTAGGCTCCTCTTTTTTCGGTTCCTCTTTTTTGGGAGCGTCGGCCGGTTTGTCGCCGTCGGCCCGTGACAGGCCCGGAGTCATGGGAACTGCAAGGAGGAGAGCAGCAAGGATGGGTGATCTTGTCTTCATAGTATGCCGTGCAAAGAGGAGAGGATAAGGCTCAGGATTTTTTATCGAGGGTAGCATCCGCGGACATCTCTGTCTCGCCCCGTTTAGACTTGATGGAGATTTTATCCCCGGGCTTGAGGGCGCGAATGATTTCGGAAGCAGGAGTCGGACCATCCACGTCCTTGTCGTTGAGGCGGAGGATGATATCGCCGGCCACCAGACCCGCTTTGGCGGCGGGGCTGTTCGGTTTCACGGAGGTTACTTTGGCGCCCTTTCCGCCGGTGGATTCGATTTCAGCGCCAAAGAACGGACGCGGCCCCTTCTCCTCCGGAATATTCGGCTCCGAGGGACCTTTGTCCTTTTCATCGTCATCGTCGTTGTCTTTGCCCTTCTCTGCATTGCGCTGGCGGCGGGCCATGGACGGCGGTTTCGCGAGTTCCAGTTCCGTGTCCACCGTCTCCTTGCCGCGGCGCACCTGGATCTTCACCTTGTCGCCCGGCTTCTTTTTCCCAATGAGACGCTGCATGTGGTGATAGGTCGCCACATCCACACCGTCAAACTTGACGACCAGATCGCCCGCCTTGATCCCGGCCTTGCTGGCGGGGCCGTCCTCCGGCACTTCCTCCACTTTCACCCCCTCCTGGCTTTCCCTGTCAAAAATAGCGCCCACCCGCGGACGGTCCTGATCCGGCTGGAATACCTGGACGCCCCAGGCCTTTTCCTTCATCATTTTGTCCCAGTCTTCGCGGAGCGTATCGACCGCCACGTGCCGGTTCATATTCGCCGCTCCGTGGATCGAGCTGTTGATGCCGATCACGCGCCCCTCCAGATCAAAAAGCGGGCCGCCGCTGTCGCCGCCGATGAGCGGGCAGTCCGTCCAAATCGCTCCGTCTGAATCCCGGCGCCAGATACGCCCGAGGCGCACAGGCGGGCGGCGTTCGTAGCTGAAGCCCCCCGGGTGTCCCATGGCCACGCACCAGTCGCCCAGCCGCATTTTATCGGAACTCCCCATGTCCACCGCCGGCCAGTCTCCCGGGTCTGTAATCTTTGCAAGCCCCGCATCCGTTCCCCGGTTGGCACCCAGCGCCTTGCCGTTCACACGGTGGCCGTCCGGGAAAACGATCACAAGATCGTCGCCGGTGGCCGCCGTCACGTGGGCCGCCGTGAGAATGAGGCCGTCCTTTTGCACGATAATCCCGCTTCCGGAACCCGGCTTCTTCGGATCCTTCGACATGATGGCCACGATGCTTCCCATGACTTTCTTCGCCACTGCCTGCACTTTGACCTCCCGCTCACTGAGCTGTTCAAGCGTTTGAGCCCGCAACGCAGGCACGGTCAATGAAAACGCTGTAATCAGCGCAAAGGACAGTCTCAGGAGAGTCATGGGTTAAAGGGAATGGTGGGAATCGGGCCGCACCGTAATATATTCCTTTTGGCAGGGCAAGGACCGCCTTCCAAAAGACTCGCGGCGGCATCGGCCCGGAGCATGGACTCCATTACGACGCCCCGGCGGAGTTCTATCCTGGTGCGCAAAGACGAAAAACAAGAGGGGGAGACGACACCTTGTTTCCGTGAGAAACGCTTCTTGCCTCATTCCGGGTGCCTCCCAACCTTTCGCACGGGTCCGCAACCGGCCTTTCAGATATGAGAACCGCTGTTCCCTGCAAACTCGTGCGCCTCCTGTGCGCGTTCGCCCTCCTTGTCACTCAGGGCCACGCCCGGACCTGGACCTCATCCGACGGGCGCACCGTGGAGGGCGACTTCGTCAGCGCCACGGCAACGACCGTCACGGTCAAACTCGGCACCGGCAAGTCCGTGCCCATCGAACTCACAAAACTCTCGCAGGCCGACCGGGATTTCGTCGCCGCACAACCCGCCTCCGGCACGGCACCGGCCAAGCCTGCCACACCGGGTCCCGCGAAGGCCCCGGCGACATTTACCGGCCCGTATGCGGCAAATATCACGGGCGAGTGGAACGAGATCGAATCCAAAAGCGGCCTCAAGTTTATGTTCTTTGCCGGGAAAAACCTCGATGCCTCAAAGAAATACCCGCTCGTCCTCTACCTCCACGGAAAGGGGAACAATGTCCTGAACAAGAGCGCCCTCGCTTTCGCTGGCTCCTGTGCCAAACCCGCCAACTACGAAAAGAACCCCTGTTTCATCGTGGCTCCCCAGTGCCCCGATGAAAACGGCTGGCAGGGCAATACCGGTGCCAATCTGCAAAAGACCCTGAAGGACCTCCTGAAAAATCTGCCCATCGACGACAAGCGCCTCTATCTCGTCGGCTATTCCATGGGAGCCTACGGAACATTTGCCCTGCTGAACGAACAGCCAAAAAC
>DATAIE010000050.1:0-17531 GCA_036262875.1 Verrucomicrobiales bacterium | reverse complement strand
AGCCATGAACACCGTTCCCAGGTTTTGGCCTTAACGCCAGGAAAACCAGAACGCTCTTTTCGCCGCCTGCCAAAATCATCCGAAAACCCTCTTATCTTCGCGCCATTCGACTGAAGTCCACGGCTACCGTCCTGCGTCGCTACGCGACTGGCTTCAGGATATTTCGGCTACAGTTTCATTTAAACCGCTCCAATGGCTGCGACCCGCGAGAGGTCGGGGAAACGGTGCGACTGCGATCGTGCGCCTTATCTTCGCGCCATTCGACTGAAGTCCACGGCTGCCCTCCGTGGTCGCTGCGCGACCAAAGCCCTTTCCCGACGGCTACATTTAAATTAAACCGCTCTAAGGCCCTCTGCGGGTGCGGCCTTCACCGTTCCTGGAATGAACGGCTCCTCTCCGCGCTGACAGAGCGCCGGCTCCTGCCTGGCATCCCGCCAGGGTCCCCTGTGACCCTGTCGACATAGACCGGACAAGAGCCGACGCACTGTCAGCTCGGAGGGAGGCACAGGATCACGGAACTTTTTTACCGTCCGGAGCCGCGGGCGCAGGAGCGGGAGCCGCAGGCTTGGGCGCTTCTCCGGGAGCGGGAGCAGGCGTGGCCGGCTTTGTCGACTCCGGTGCCGCCGGCTTTCCGGATTCGGGCGCAGCGGGCGGAGTGGAGGGCTTTGGAGTACCCTCAGGCGGAACAGGCGGTGTGGCTTCACCTCCGGGCGGCGGCACCGGGGGAACCGGGGATTCCGCCGGAAGGGCATTCGGATTGAACGGAGCAAATTTCGGTGGCGGCAGGAGAGACTCGTTAGGTGTCGCGGGATTGCCGTTGAGGTTTCCGAGGTCGATGTTCCCGATTCCCGGCGGTTCCTCCTTATAGTCCACGAGGACCGGAGCCTTCGCCTTGAGCGCATTCTCCATCCGGTCTTTGGCCACCGGGCGCACGGCACCCGCAGCAGGGGACGAACTCTTCAGAATGCGGTCATAGTATCCCTGAGCCGCGGTGGCGTCACCGGCAGCCCATTTCATGTCACCCAGCCGGAGCAGGGCAAAATAGGAAAACGGCGAGTTGGCCTTTGAAACGGTCTCGTATTGCTTTTCCGCGCTGCCGGCATCGTTGGAGAGAACGAAGTACTCCGCGATCCGGAATTCCGCGAGGCCGCGGAGCGGATGGTCCGGATACTTGCTCAGGAAGTCCTTGAGCAGGTCGATGGCTTCCCCTGGACGCTCCGCACTGAGGCGCTCGGCGGCGAGGATGAGCGCCCCGCCCCCGGCGGCCTTGCCCGGGTGCTTTTCAGCGACCGCCTTCAGTTCCTGCACCGAACTGGCGCGGACGAAATCGACCGCCGCGCTTTGATTGGAGGCGTCTTTCCAGATATTGTATCCAAAATAACCGGCAGTCCCCGCCAGCGCGAGCACCCCCACAAGAATCAGCTTGGATTTGTGCTTGATGAGCTTTTGCTCAAAACCGCTGGGCTCGTATTCGAGCACGGCGACTGGAACTTTGGGGGTGTTAGCCATGGGGGCGCTGGAAATGAATGAGTTCGCCGTGAAATCAAGCGCCAACTTTGGCGCGCGCTTCATCAGCAAGGGCTGTCGAAAGGTAGCGCTCTCCGGTGGAACAGGCAACGGTAACAATGAGCTTCCCTGCATTTTCCGGACGGGCCGCCACCTGGAGGGCCGCATGGACATTGGCTCCCGTGCTGATGCCCGCGAGGATGCCCTCCTCCTTCGCCAGACGCCGGGCCATGGCGAACGCGTCGTCGTTGGAGACTTTGACGACTTCGTCCACCAGTTTCAGGTCGAGGTTGTTCGGAATGAATCCCGCGCCGGTTCCCTGGATCTTGTGAGGGCCCGGCACGATCGGGTCTCCGGCCATCGTTTGCGCAATGACAGGGCTGGCCTCCGGCTCCACGGCGATGGCCACGAAGCCGGGCTTCCGCTCCTTGATGACCCGGCTGACGCCGGTGATGGTACCACCGGTCCCGACGGCGGAGATGAGGATGTCGATTTTGCCATCGGTGTCGTTCCACAGTTCCTCCGCGGTGGTCTTCGCGTGGATGGCGGGATTTGCGGGGTTGTTGAACTGCTGGGGCATCCAGGAATTCGGTGTGGAGGCGATGATCTCCTCCGCCTTCTCGATGGCGCCCTTCATGCCCTTCGGTCCGGGCGTGAGCACGAGGTCGGCTCCCAGCATGGCCAGCAGCGTGCGGCGCTCCAGGGACATGGTTTCCGGCATGGTCAGGACGATCTTATACCCTTTTGCCGCGGCGACGAACGCCAGGGCGATCCCGGTGTTTCCACTGGTGGGCTCCACGATGAGCGTGTCCTTGTTGATCAAACCCTGCTGCTCTGCGGCTTCGATCATGGCCATGCCAATCCGGTCCTTTACGCTCCCCAGCGGATTGAAGAATTCGCATTTGAGCGCCACTGTGGCCGGCAGGCCGCGACTGACGGTGTTGAGGCGCACAAGTGGCGTGCGGCCAACGGTTTCCACGATGTTGTTATAGATGTTGCCCATAAGATGAAGGGGGGTGAGCGGTTGCGTTAAAGAGGGGGCGTCAGCCATAAAAGCCAGCCCCAGAGTGCGCAACACTATTTTGAACCGGATACGGATGCTCGGCCCCACCTGGTTTTATGCTCCGCCCCGCAATAATGCTCCGTACGTTATTTCGCGGCCGCCTTTTTATACTCCCACCGTCCGGCCTTGCCGAGTTCTGCGGGGAACTTTTCCCGCAGCCAGGAATCGCTGGCGGCGTCTCCGGTGAGGCGCGCTTTCCACCAGGCGGTGCTGGCTTTTTTGATGAGGTCCTGCATGGGCGGGTCGGTGGCGCGGGAAGCGGTGAGGCGTCCGCTGAAGACCATGTGATCCCCGCCGGTCAGGACGAGCAGGGCCTCATCGGCACCGGTGATCCACTGGAAGGGCTTCAGACGGTCCTCCGGCGTGACGGCGTGCCCGGGAATGGGGCTGGTGTCCAGCGTGCCCGTCATGTGGAATACGGGCACGGTGCAGTTTTTGAAGGCGCGTTCGCCCACGGCGGGCGGCTGCGGACTCATGGCGATGGCGGCCTTCACGCGCGGATCGGCATAGGATTTGGCCCCCATGGTCATTCCTGCGGCAAGCAGCGTGGTCTGCGCCCCGAAAGAGTGTCCGGCCACGCCGAGCGCGTCCATCCGCAGGCGGCCCTTCAGGGCGGCGTTGTTTTTGTTAGCCTCCTCGAGCTGATCAATCACAAAGGTGACATCCAGAGCCCGCGCTGCGGCGTTCTCCAGAGCCTTGAGTCCGGCTACCGCATCGGTGAGTTTGCCGCCGTTTTTGATGACCGCCCCGTCGCTTCCGGCGTGTTGAAGGTGGACGCTGATGAACCCGTTCGCCGCCCAGTGACTGCCCAGATACGCATATCCTTCGCGCGAGCCGCCGAGCCCGTGGCTGAAAAGAATGACGGGCGCCGGTGTCGTTAGGGTGGCGTCATAGTAGACGCGCACCGGCACGTCGCGGTCGCGTTTGGTGTCATGCCACGTGACGTCCAGGGTTTTGACCTCCGCCGCAGGGCAGGGGAGACAGAGGGCGAGGAGGACGGGAAGGAGCAGGCGGAGGAACATCATACAAAACAGTGATTTCAGTGATCCCCCGTTGGTTACAGGAACCATTACGCAGTTACGGGTTCACGGTCCATTCATGATGGGGTGCTACTGTCGGCCTTGCAGTGGCAGACGCTCTCCAGGAGGCAGTGCGCCCCCATTGTCCCCTCTCCCCTTATTCAGCCTGCTTCCTTCAACCAGACAAGACACCCATGAGCGAATTCCATCCCAATCGTTTGAAGCCCGTCAAGACCCGGCTGGGCGTGACTAAACGGCGCATCCTCGAGAGCTGGCCGATTCTGGTATGGACGGGCATGCTGGCGCTTGCCGTGGTGAGCTACCGGTCCGGCGTGGTCTTCACCCGCATGAACGGAGCCGTGGATGTGACTCCGCAGACGGTGGCGCCCGTGGAGGACGGGAAGCTGGTAAAGATTCACTTCAAGGAGGGCGATATCGTGCCGCCTAACGCGATTGTGGCGGAAATGGACGACCGCGCTCTCAAACACGAATTGCAGGCCGTCATCCAGGGCATCGCCGCCTCCAGACTGGAGAACATCATGCAGCTTGAGCGCACCCGGATTTCCCTCCAGTCGGAACTGCGCGGTTACACGATCACGAATGCGGAGGACAAGGGAAAGCTGGCCTCGCTCAACAAGTCATCAAAGGCCGGGCGGTCTGTCACTTTGGACAATGGCAAAGTCATCTCGGAGCCCGATCCGGACACTCTTGAGAAGCTCAATGTGGACCTCGCCGAGGCTGCCGCGCGCCGGGGTGAACTCGCCAACAGCATCGAGTCCGTGAAAAAAGACATCGAGCGTGTGGATGCCCTCATTGAGAAAATCCGGACCGATATCAGGAACGTGGAAGGCTCCGCGAAGGGTGAGGTGACACCGGAGGTGCTGGCGGGCCTCACTGTTAGCGAGCGCGCGGACCTGCTGGAAGTGAAGGCCAAACTGGAAGCCTGCAACCTGCGCGCGCCAAAGGGCGGCGTGGTGGAAAAGCTGGATAAGCTGGAGGGAGCCTTCGTGGTTGCCGGGGAGAGTGTCGTGCAGGTGGTGGCCGACCCGGGCCGCATCGTGGCGTTTTTGCCGCAGGATCAACTGGGCAGTGTGAAGGCCGGCAGCAAGGTGTGGATCACGCCCGCCCATTCGCGGACGGCCATCTACGAAAGCCACGTGGTGAGTGTTGGCTCCCGCGTCACCAGTGTGCCGGATACCACCAGCCCCATGCGAAACAGCCGGGTGTATGGCCGGAACCTGACCATCGCCATGCCGCCGGAGGCCAGGAGCACAGAAATGGAAGCCGCCATGCTGTTGCCCGGAGAGACGGTCATCATTCACACGCGCCCGCCCGGTGAAGTGCCGTTCATCGACCGCCTGTTCCGGAGTGACGCTCCGGATGCGTGAGGCGGACGCCTTTATAAAGGGATGCCGGTTTCGCCGACCGGGCTCAGGGCGTTTTTGGGACGGGGCAGAAAAAGTGTCAGGATCGTCGCCGGAATGAAAAGCGTGCTGGCGTAGAGAAGCGCGCGTCCCGGAGTGCCGGCACCGTAAAAAAAGACGGTGCCGGCGGCGGCCACGAGGCGGCCGGTATTATAACAGAAGCCGGCTCCGGTGGTGCGGAGCAGCGTGGGAAAGAGCGGCGGCAGACACATGGTGAACAGCCCGAAGAGCCCCTGACAGATCCCGATGACCGCAAACCATGTGAGAGTGACGCCGTAGGACCACGGCGTCATGAAACACGCGGCCATACTCAATCCGTAAGCGGCGGACATAGCGGCGAGAGCGCGGGCGTAGCCCCAGCGGACGGCCAGCCATGAGGCGAAGAGGTTTCCTGGAATCGAACAGCCCACAATGAGCGTGAGCGCGATCACGGCGGCATGATTCTGGCCGGTGCGGTCCAGCATCCGGATGGCCTCGTGCTGGCGGATAAAGGACTGCTGCCAGAACATAAACGCCCAGTGGGCCGTGAGACCGACGGCACAGATGAGGAGCACCATCCACGTGATGCGGGCCTGACCGGAGGCGAAAAGATCGCGGATGCGCGGACGGGACATTTCCTTTTGCCGGGCCGCGCGCCATTCCTCCGTTTCCGGCACAGCATGGCGAATCCACAGGGTGACCAGCGCGGGCGCCACGCCGACCAGAAAGATCCACCGCGGGTCCACAGCCTCCAGTTGCCAGCCCGCAAAGCAGGCGAGGAGCATCCCGATATTCACTCCGGACTGGAGCACCCCGGCGATCCACGGACCCCATTTCTTCGGCAGGGTCTCGCTCAGCAGTGCGGCACCCACGGCCCATTCGCCGCCAATGCCGAGAGCACTCAGAAAGCGGCAGATCATGAGCTGCCACCAGTTCCCGGCAAAGGCCGAGAGCCCGCAGAACAGGGAATAACAGAGAATGGTCAGGACCAGCGTGCGGCTGCGGCCGAGGCGGTCGCCGATGATGCCAAAGACTGCTCCGCCCAGCGCCCAGCCCACCAGAAAGGCTGCCTGAATGATGGAGCCCTTGCGGTCCACATCCGGGTCCGTGATGGCGAGGCCCAGCAGCGCGGCTACATAGGGCTTTGCCACCAGCGTGTACAGGTGCATGTCCAGGCCGTCGAACATCCAGCCCAGCCAGCCGGCAAGACCGGCGCGGCGCTGGGAACGGTCCAGACTCCGCCACGCCTGCAGAGGCTTCATGCCGCCGGTTCTTCAATCACCGGATTGGTCAGTGTGCCGATGCCGCTGATCTCCACACTAACGGTATCCCCGGGCTGCATAAAGACTGGCGGAGTGCGTGCGAATCCCACGCCGTGGGGCGTGCCGGTCAGAATGACCGTGCCCGGGAGCAGCGTGGTGCTGCCGCTCAGGAAAGAGATGAGCGACGGCACATCGAAGATCATGTCGTCGGTGGTCCAGTCCTGCATGACGTTGCCGTTGAGCACCGTGCGGATGGTGAGGGCCGAGGGGTCCGGCAGTTCATCGCGGGTCACGAGACACGGGCCGAGCGGGCAAAAGGTATCGAAGGTCTTGGCGCGGCACCACTGGTTGCCGCCGCGCGCGCGCTGCCAGTCGCGGGCGCTGACATCATTGGCGCAGGTGTAGCCGAGGACGTAGTCCAGCGCCTCTTCACGGCTCACGTTTTTACAGCGCTTGCCGATGACCACGGCGAGCTCGCATTCGTAGTCGACCTGGTCACTGCGCAAGTGGCGCGGCAACTCAATGGGACCGCCCGGATGCTGGACCGCGGCCTTCGACTTCATGAAGAGCACCGGGAATTCCGGGATGGGCGCATTGCCCTCCTCCGCGTGCCGCCGGTAGTTGAGCCCGATGCAAAGAATGACCTCCGGATCGAGCGGCGCGAGGAGCCGCTCTGCGGAGACAGTCTCGCCCGTGACGCGCGGAGAATCGAAAAGACCTCCCTCCAGTTTGCGAGCCGTGCCGTCCGGCTGGAGGGCGGCGAGGCAGGGAGTTCCGTCAGGGCTGAGGCAGCGGATGATCTTCATGAAGGTGCAGGCGCAGGAACGCGGGTTCCCGTGTGGGATGTCAGGGTGCCGGGTTTACTTCTGTTCGTTTACCAGGCCGAGGTTCCAGTAAAGGTGCATCTTGTCAGGCGGCGGCACATTGAGCGGACGCACGATGCGGAAGCCGAGGAACTGGGCATTGGTGTGATACCAGATGCTCTTGGGAAGCTGCGGGTCCTGCTGCTTCCAGGTATCGCGTGAGAAACGGCGGGCCGCGCTGCGGCAGTCCTTCGGATCATCATCCCACGAGCCGCCCCGCACCACGCGCGGGTAGAGGGTCTTCGGCTGGTTGAAGGGATTGACCGCTCCGGCGGTAATGGTGCCGTAGAATTTGTCATCGTACTGATCGAGCGTCCATTCCGCGGCATTCCCGCAGATGTCATAGAGGCCCCAGGGATTCGGCAGCTTTTTACCGACCGGCTGGGTCTTGCCGTCGCTGTTGTCGAAGAACCACGCGTATTTCCCGATCTGTGAGGCGTCATCACCCCAGAACCACGTGGTGGTGGTGCCGGCGCGCGCGGCGTATTCCCATTCCGCTTCCGTGGGGAGACGGTAGAAGTGACCGGTCTGGGCGCTGAGCCACTGGCAATATTTGCTGGCGGCGTGTTCCGTCATGGAGATGGCCGGATAACCGTCCTGGCCCATGCCGAAGGTCATATCCACATACGGCGCGGTGGGGCTGCTCACCGCATCGACGATGGTATCGGTGGGCTTCGGGTCCTTCTTGGCACCGTCCTTGAAACGGGCCTCGGGAGTGAACATGAACGTCATGTAGGTATCCCACGACACTTCGCAGGCACCCATCCAGAAGGGCTCGATCTTCACCTTCACCTGCGGGCCTTCGTCCTCTTTGCGTTCCTTTTCACCAGCCGGGCTGCCCAGGGTGAATTCCCCGCCGGGGATGACGACCATCTTATACTCCTTGCCCGCCTTGGGCACGGTGCCGGTGTAGGGTTTCATATCCGCCTGCGTTTTCTCCGGACTCTTCTCCATGATGAACCCGTGGATTTTCCGCACGAGTTCCAGTGAGTCCGGCGAGGGCGGGCGCTCCTCCACCTTGGCCTTCTGCACGAGCACCACGCCGTCCGGCCAGGGCGCGCCCTGTTTCACCCACCGCTCGAGCTTTTGAATTTCCTCTTTGCGCAGCGGTCCGCCTTTCTTTTTGGGCGGCATGAGATCGTCGTCCGAGTCCGGCAGTTTGGTGCGGGCGAGCAGCAGGCTCTTCTCGGTGTTATAGCCCACCAGCGCGGGGCCGGAATCCCCGCCGCTCACGCAGTTTGCCAGCGTGGTCATTTCGAGACCGCCCTCTTTTTTGTCGGCCTTGTGACAGGAAACGCAGTTTTGTTCGAGGATGGGCTGAATGTCCCGCACGAACTGCATGCGGGGCTCCTGTCCCAGTTCCACCCCGGCGGGCCATTTGGCCCCGGCGGCGATCCACGCCTTGAGACGTTCGGTTTGTTCCTTCACCAGCGGCGGCTCCTTCGAGGGCGGCATGATGTCATCGTGGCTCGGAGCCAGCGCAGTGGACGTGTACATAGGGCTCTCCTCCGGCTTGCCGGGGACGAGCGCGGTCTTCTTCTCGCTGCCTTTGAGACACGCCTCGAGAGTGTTCAGGCGCAGCTTGCCCTTTTGCTCATCCTTCCCGTGACAGTGCGTGCACGAAGACTCGAGGATGGGACGGATGAACTGCGTAAAATAGGCGTCCGATCCGGGAGCCGGGTCCGCCGCATGGGAAACGGCGGCCAGCATGAGCGAAACGGCGGGGAACAAAAGGTGACGATGGTACATGGGAAGGCGAAAGGCAGGCAAAAGGAGCCGCCACCGTGCGCCATGCCGGGCGATGTGCAAGCTGTGATCGGACCTGCGAAATACGCGCGGATTCCCCGCAAACGCGCCTCCAGGCACCGCCGGGCCAGTTATTGAATGGGCGGGCACACGTGCGAGGTTAGAGCGTGTGCCGAAGAAACTTCCGGAAAAGGTCTCAAGTGAAGCGCTGCATCCACTCCTGACGGGCACCCTGCATCCTTTCTCTTTGAAAGCACTGAAAGTGCGAAAGAACAAAGCCCAGGGCCAGCCTGCGAAGCAGGCGCAGCCCTGGGACCCTCCCGGCAAAGATGAGCCCTGCAAGGGGCGGGACACCCCTCCGCCGCCAGCTTGTGCTTCCCTGCAAAGAGGTCTGACGCCGGAGAAGTTCCGGGAAAATTCTCCCGCCCTGTTCAGGGCTCGCGCTTCCGCCGGCCTCCACCCGGGGCTGCGCCGCTGCGCTGGCTTGCCCCGGGCTTTGTTGCCATGCCCTTTCAGGGCTCCTAATCGTCGTGAGGCCGCGTCCGCGAGGGGAAATACCCATTCTCGAAAGTCTTCGACCTTTTCGGGCCGAAGCCGCTTCGAGAAACAGGGGTGTCAAAATGCGGGAGACTTTGAGAAAGGGTCTAAACCGCCACCGGAGACGGATTCCGCTCGAAGGATGCCTGATGGAAATACGGATAAGCGAGCGGGGTGGCGCTGGCGGCGTCGAGTTGTGCGACCTGCTCCTTTGTGAGATTCCAGCCGGTGGCGCCGAGGTTCTGGCGGAGCTGTTCCTCGTTTCGCGCACCGATGACGATGGTGGCCACCGTCGGGCGCTGGAGCAGCCAGTTGAGGGCGATTTGAGGCACCGTCCTGCCGGTTTCCGCGGCGATGGCGTCGACGGCATCCATGACCCGGTAAAGATACTCGTCTTCGACGGGAGGCCCCACATCGACGTTGAGCTGCGACTTGAGCCGGCTGTCCGGAGGGATCGGCGAGCCGCGCCGGATTTTACCCGTGAGCCGCGCCCAGCCGAGAGGACTCCACACCACCGCCCCGATCTTTTGATCCAGACCGAGCGGCATCAGTTCCCACTCGTAGCTGCGTCCGATCAGGGAATAATAAGCCTGATGGGCCACGTAGCGCGTCCAGCCGTGCCGGTCGGCGGCGGCGAGGGATTTCATCAGATGCCAGCCGGAGAAATTCGAGACACCGAGATACCGGATTTTTCCGGCGCGGACGAGGTTGTCCAGCGTGGAGAGCGTTTCCTCCACCGGCGTCTGCGCATCGAAACCGTGCAGTTGGAAAAGATCGATGTAGTCCGTGCCGAGACGTTTGAGGCTGCCCTCGATGGTTTGGAGAAGGTGATGGCGTGACGAGCCGATGTCGTTAGGCCCGTCGCCGGTGCGGAAGGTGGCTTTTGTGGAGATCAGCACCTTGTCCCGGCGGCCCGCGATGGCTTTTCCTAAAATCTCCTCCGCCTGTCCCGCGGAGTAAACGTCGGCGCTGTCAAACATGGTAAGGCCGGATTCGAGACAGATATCGACCAGGCGCTTTGCGCCCTCCACCTGCGTATCGCCCCATGCGGAGAAGAGAGGACCGCTTCCTCCAAAGGTTCCGGTGCCGAGAGTGAGAACCGGGACCTTGAGGCCCGAACCGCCGAGAAGTCTGTATTCCATAGTGTTAAAATATTGTTCGAATTTGGTCGAACAATCACGGCATCTTCCGGCAGTGTCAATGCCGAAACAGGTGTCACGGCGGCACCGTGACGGCCCGGTAATAACGGCGCGGGGAAGTGCTGCTGCCTGGATCGACGGTGACACCGGTGACGGCACCGCCGATGGCATCCGTCGTGAAATTCCGCAGCGTCGTCCACGTGAGGAGATTGCTGGAGCCTTCCAGCCGCATGGGGAAGTTGGCGTTGGCTCCAGCCACGGTGACATTCACAGTGCCGGGATTGCCGCCCGCCGGCGGAGTGATGGCGGAGGCGGTGATAATGGGAGCCTGGAGGGCGGAACTGGTGACGCGGAAACTGAATGAACCCTCATCCGTATCATTGTTAGGGATCGTCACCAGCGCCTCCTTGAAGCCGCCAAAGGAGGGCGCGAACTGGATGGTGAACGTGGTGGTGCTGCCCGACCCGGAAAGCGAGGCCGGCGGTTGATTCACGACACTGAAGGAGGCGGCATCCGTGCCCGTGATTTGCACGCGCGGAGTGCCGGTGAAGTTGAGCGCGGCGCTGCCCACATTCCGCACGGTGAAGGTGCCGGTGGAACTCTGGCGCACGACGGCGGCGCTGATGAATGCGGTGTCGCCGGAGTTGACCTCATTGCCGTTAAACTCCAGCCGCATCTCCGGCGCGGAAATGCGGGTGAGCACGATATCGTTCCCCGTGCCGCCGGTATAGCTGATGGTGTAACTGCCGCGGTCCGAGGAAACCACCGCCCCCTGCGGCAGTCCGGCAAAAGTGCCGCTCACGGCGTCCGTGCCGTCGTTGTCCAGGATGAGCAGGTTGGCGGCCGGCGGAATGGAAACGGTGTCCTTTTCGCGGAGCACCAGTTTGGCATTGTTCAGCGCCACCTGGCCGGTGCTCGTGCCTGCCGCCACGGACAGGACGTCATAGCCGGACCCCGCCACGGTGCCGGAGATATCCACCACAAAGCTCGTGGCCGCGTTCAAGGTGACCCTTGTGCAGCCAAGGACAGCCGTGGTGCCGACATCCGCGGTGGCACCAGGCCTGCCAGGGCCGACCGCCCCGCCCGAGGCCGTGCCGGTGATGTCGTGCACCTGTCCGCCGCCCTCCAGCACGCCGCCGACAATCCTCACTGAGGCGGTGTTAGGCGTGGCGATGTCCATGATCAGTTCGCCGGCATCCAGGGAAATGGTGGTATCCGCGGCGCTGCCCGTCAGTTGCAGCGTTCCGGAGCCGGTCTTCCGCTGCGTCACGCCGGTGGAGGCGGGTGAAACGGTGAGCGCTCCGTCCAGGCGTACGGTTTTTCCGGCGGCCACGTCCCAGATGCGCACGCTGCCATTGACCTGCACCGGCGCGGTAATCGTGGCGCTCTCGGTGGCCGTGATGTTTCCCGCCACGGCCAGCACGCCCGTGCCGCCGACACTCCCGCCGTTGAGATTCAGTGCGGCGATCGTCTCCAGCGCACCTGGTTCCAGCGAGCCCAGCGGCAGCAGTGTCACCGCCACGGCGTCCGCGATTTGTTCCGTGACCGTCGTCGTCACCCGCGCGGGATCTCCGGCTCCGCCGATGGTGAGGACTGTGCCGGGCACTGCATTGTTAGGCGAACTGCGCGAGAGCCGCAGTTCTCCCTCCTCCACCACGGTGCCGCCGGTATAGGTGCTCACGC
This sequence comes from Verrucomicrobiales bacterium, assembly GCA_036262875.1. Classification (GTDB taxonomy): domain Bacteria; phylum Verrucomicrobiota; class Verrucomicrobiia; order Verrucomicrobiales; family V1-33; genus V1-33. The sequence goes on along the minus strand of DATAIE010000050.1, from coordinate 5,310 downwards.
TGGAACTGCTCATGAGCACATAGCCGCTGCCGGTTTTGGTGAGCCCGCCCGTGCCTTTCAACGGGCCGTTGAAGCGAAACTCGCCGGTGGACGTATTGTTCACGGCGAGATTGAATCCCTTGAGATCGATGGAGTTGTTCAGCCCGAACCGCATGAATCCCGCATCGGTGAGCGCATAGGTCTGATCTGCGGCCAGAATGAGGTCCTGGTCGAACGTGACCCCGCCGCTCGCATGGCTGGCCTCGATGCCCGCGGTGAGCGTGAGGTCCGTAAGCGCGCTGGCGGAGGATTCCTCGATATTGTAACCGCTCGCCAGAAACTCCAGACGGTAGAAATTCCCGCCCACGTCATTGACGGGAAACCGCTCTGCCAGCGGAGCAGCGGGCGCGGCGGTGCCAAAGCGCAGGGTATTGGAGGATACGGGAAGCAGGTTGAGAGACCAGTTCGTCGCTTCGCTCATCAGTTGCGTGGAGCCGCCGGCGTCCCATTCGCGCACCCCGGAGGGCGGTGCCGCCACGACGGTGGCCGCAAAGTCATTTCCGCCGTTTACATAACTGAAGCGGAAACGGTTTACTCCGACATTCACCTCGGTCCCTTCGTTGATGGCCGTTCCGTTAGGGAGGCGAAAGGGAGGCGTGTTGTCGATGGCATCGGTGCCCGCGTTGTCGATGAGGCGAAAGACGGTGCCCACCGGAAAGGCCCGCGTGGGCAGCAGCCGGACGATGGCGCCGTCCGCGGTGACCGTGCCGGCATCCGAGACGGCAAGCCGGTCAAATCCGGAACCCGTACTCGTGAGATCACACACAAACTCTGCCGTGCTGGAGAAGACGAGGTTTCCGGCAATCGTGACGGTGCCGGGGCCAAAGGCTCCGCCGGCGGGATCCCCGGGGGACAGGATGCCGTTCACCGTGAGAGTGTCCGCCGCAGCATTCCCGCAGATGGCGCGTCCCGCGAGGGTGGCTCCCCCCTTTACGGTGACATTCCCGGTCATGGTGGCATTGGCGAAGAGCACCGGCGCATCACTCCCGCTGCCCACCGTAAAGCCCGACTCGAAAACGGCATCCTGAATCCCTCCAATCTTCACGGTGCCCATGCCGGTGATGTCTATGTTGCCGCCGGTGGTAATCTCCCGGTTCAACTCAAGCGTGGCCGCCGCATTGGTAACGATGACGGGAAGCGATCCCGCCGTGCTGATGTCCACCTCGATTTGAGTGGTGCCGGCTCCATGCGTGACCGCGATTTCCGGGTCCTCGCCCGTGCCGAGTTGGTGGACCAGGATCAGGGAGTCCCCGCCGAGGGTGTAGCCGGCGCCAGTGAAACGCAGTTGCACGCACTCCAGGTCGTCCCCCATGTCATTGTCCATGGTCTTGTTGGAACCTCCCGCCGGAAACGTCAGGATGTCATCGCCGCCGGTGGGCAGCTGGCCGCCCCAGTTCGTATTGGGAAAGCCGGCGTTGAACCGCCACTGACCGTTAAAAGTGCCGCTCCAGACAAGATTTGCCGCCGCTGGTGCAGGCGTGGAAAGCAACAGCAGCGCCGCCAGCGCCCGCCGTTGCCGGCAGCGCGGAAGCACGTTTGAAATTCCAGCACACAGAACAGGGAGTCGCGGGAATGAACGGAACATGCCCTCAAGATTGCCCCTCCCCGCGCCGGGGTCGAGAAATTTCTGCCCCGCTGCTATCCGTCAGGAAAGGACCGCGGACATCCTGTCCGCTGAGTTCTTGTTCGAGAAGAGGAGCCAAACTGGAGGACCTGGGTTGACGGGGCGGACAAGATTTCCGCGGTCCGTTTTTACAACTCCAGCATCTTCCGGAACTCCTCCTCGCTCACGACCTTCACGCCGAGCTGCTCCGCTTTCGTTAGTTTACTGCCGGCCTCTTCCCCGGCGAGGAGCCAGGAGGTGTTTTTACTGACGCTGCCGGAGGTCTTGCCGCCCTGGGCGCGGATGAGGTCTTCGAAGACGGAGCGTGCCTCTGTCAGGGTGCCGGTGATCACCCAGGTGGTGCCGGCGAATTTCGAGCCGGTGCCCTCCGCGGGAGCGGGCAGGGGAGCGTAGTTGTCCGATTGAGGATCGATTCCCAGTTGCTGCAATTTTGCCAGCATGTGCTTTCCGGCGTCGCTTTCGAAGAACTCCAGCACCCTCGCCGCGGCCACCTGGCCGACCTCCTGTGCGATTTGATAGGGCGCGAGCACGGCGTTGTCCTCCTTTTGTTTTCCCTTCTTCAACTGCGCCAGTTCTTTGAGCACCGGCGACTCCGCCACTTCCGCGAAGTTCCGGTGCAGGCGGGCGAGTTCACGGGCGGCGGATTCTCCCACGTCCGGGATGCCCACCGCGAAGAGCCACCGGTTCAGCGGCATCGTCTTCGCGCGTTCCCGGCCGGCGATCACCTTCGCGGCGTTCTTCGGCCCGAAAATGCGCGGCTCGTCCTCCGTGCCGAGATTCAGTGCGCCCAGCGTTTCCTCACTGACATCGAACAAATCCAGCGGCGTGCGCACCAGGCCGCGCTCCACCAGCTTATCCGCAACGATCTCGCCCAGCCCGTCGATGTCGAGCATCTTGCGCGAGGCAAAGTGCTTCAACTGCGTGGCGGCGCGCGCGGGGCAGGCGAAGTTCACACAGCGCCAGGCCACGAATTTCTCCTCCTTCTCCACCGGGCTGCCGCATGACGGACACTTGCCGCCGATGTGGTCGAACAGGTTGAACGGCTGCGATCCCGCGGGCCGCCGCGCGAGCACCACTTCGATGACGGCGGGGATGATCTCGCCCGCTTTTTCAATGATGACCGTGTCCCCCACGCGGATGTCCTTCCGCTGGATTTCCTCGTCATTGTGCAGCGTGGCGCGGGAGACGGTGGTGCCGGAGACAAACACGGGCTCCAGTTCCGCCACGGGAGTCAGGACACCCGTGCGGCCCACCTGCACGGTGATGGCCTTGAGGAGTGTTTCGGCGCGTTCCGGCTCATACTTATAGGCCATCGCCCAGCGCGGTGACTTCGAGGTGTAGCCCACCGCCTGCTGAGTCGCAAAGGCGGTCACTTTCACCACCGCACCGTCCGTCTCGTAGGGCAGCGAGCGGCGCAGCACATCCAGCTCTCTGATGGCGTCGAGGATGCCCTCCAGCGAATCCGCGTGCCAGAGGCGGTCCGCTTTCCGCAGATGCAGGCGATCGAGCAGTTCATGGAATTCATCGATCGATTTCAAGTTCACGCCCTCCGCCTGACCGAAGCCGTGGAAGATGATATCCAGCGGCCGCTTTGCCGCGATTTTGGGATCCAGTTGCTTCAGTGTGCCGGCGGTCGCATTCCGCGGGTTCACGAAACGGGGTTCCCCCGCGGCCTCGCGCTCGTCGTTCAACTTGCGAAAGCCGTTGGACGTCATGAAGATTTCCCCGCGCACCTCCAGCAGCGGCGGTGCGCCGGCGGGAAGCGTGAGAGGGAGGCGTTTGATGGTGCGCGCATTCACCGTGATGTCGTCCCCGGTCGTCCCGTCGCCGCGCGTGGCCGCGTATTTCAACTGGCCGTTTTCATAACAAATGGAGACCGCCACCCCGTCCACCTTTGGCTCGATGGTCGTTCCTATCCTCTCCTGGCCGGTGAGCCGCACCATGCGCTGATAAAACTCCGCCACCTCCCCCTCCGAATAGGTGTTGTCCAGGCTCAGCATGCGCACTGCATGGGTGATCTGCGTGAATCCGTCGATGGGGGCGCCGCCCACCCGTTTCGTGGGGGAATTCACGGACGCCATCTCCGGCCATTTCTCCTCCAGTGCCGCCAGTTCCGCGTGCAGCGCATCGTATTCACGGTCGGAAATCACCGGCGCCGCCTCGGTATAGTAGAGACGGTTGTGGCGTTCCAGTTCGGTGGTGAGATGGCCTATGCGGGTCCGGGCTTCGTCAGCAGTCATGACCGCCATGCTACGGATGCCGGGAGGCTCTCAAGGGAAAGGTTCAGCGTCCCGGGAAAGAGTGCGGGCCCCGGGGTTCCTAGGCGAATTCTCTTTTTTGAGTGATGAATAAGCATATTTACTAAACAAACCGGCTTTGGGGCGTGGTGCCCGGGATCGGGGGTCCGGCTATTGCCCATTTGTTGGCTTTTTAACGGCTTTACCGGAGTGGCTCCTAACCTCCCGCAAATGCGGATATAAAAATATCACATCCTGGCCCAGCCGGGCCAGGTCGCCTCCGGCAGCAAGACAAAATAGGGCTATTTGCAATTCCTTCTTTGCAATTTGCCCGTTTTTAGGAACACCTCGAAAAAAAAGACTGCATACTTAATTTACGTGAGTGAATTGTGTTGCAAAAATTTCAGGCGGTATATAACGAAAGGCTTCTGCCCTGTCAGAAATTTTGCCCCCAGCATTATTGTCCCGTCCGGTTCCCTGTGCCGGCCGGGACTCTTTATTTATAGGTGCAAACGGAAGAGGGAGCGCAGCGGAGGTTGCATCGAACGTACCCGGAAATGAAGACAGGCACGCGGCCTGCATTGACGTTAGCCATGCTGGACCTAACATCCTCAGCCCCGCGGCTGTCCCTCGATAAGCTGCACGTTCTTGTCTCCGGAGGTACAACCGGAATTGGCCGGGCGATCGCGCTGAAACTCGCGGAGGCGGGCGCACGTGTCTTTATCTTTGGCCGTCATGAAAAAGAATTGAAGGATGCCTTGAGCGCGGGCCGGGATTGCAAAGGAACACTGGAGGGCATGACGGCGGACCAGTCGGATCCCGCACAGGTCGAAAAGGTTTTTGCGGAGGTGGACCGCCGGTTTCCCCGGCTCGATGTAATGGTGAACAATGCAGCGATCGGCGGTGACGATCTCCTCGCGGAGACGGATGCGGAAATTGAAATGCAGGTGAAGACCAACCTCTGCGGTTATCTCTACTGCGCACGGCAGGCGCTGCTGCGGATGAAGAGGCGAAAGGCCGGTCATCTCATCAATATCGGCTCCATCAGCGCGGAGAATCTCAAAGCGGGAGGCGAAATCTATACCGCCACCAAATCGGCGAACCGCGCATTTTCGGAGAGCATCCGCAAGTCTGTGCAGGACTGCGGTATCAAGGTGACTCTCGTGGAGCCCGGCAAAACGGGATCGGATATGATCGAACTGCCGGATGAAGAAAAACGGGAGCAGCAGGCGGTCCTGGAAATGATGAAGGCGGAGGATGTGGCTGAGGCCGTCTGTTTTTGCCTCACACTTCCCAGGCGGGCAGTCATTACCTCCCTGCAAATAGAGCCCTTCCGGCACCAGTAGAACAGACGGGGCTCCGGTGAAAGCCAGGGAGCAACGGGTGGTGGTACGTCTTTTGCAGGAAGAC
>DATAIE010000049.1:0-3569 GCA_036262875.1 Verrucomicrobiales bacterium | reverse complement strand
CCTGGGTGGTGGTGATGGGCATGATCCCCGCGAGGATGGGCACGCGGATGCCCGCGAGATCGCAGCGCTCGCGGAAGTCGTAGAAGTGGTGATTGTCGAAAAAGAGCTGCGTGCAGATGTAGTCCGCGCCGGCATCGATTTTGGCTTTCAGATGATCCATTTCCACCAGCCGGTTGGGCGTGAGCGGGTGACCTTCGGGAAATCCCGCGACACCGATGCCAAATCCGCGTTTGTCAGGATGAACGCCGCTGTCGTTGAACTTTTTGATGAAGGCGACGAGTCCCGCGGCGTATTCGAAGGCATCGCCGCTGCGGTCATAGTTCACGCGGTCGCGCGGAGGGTCGCCGCGGAGCGCGAGGATGTTGCTCACGCCAGCCACCGCGTAACGCTCCAGGATTTCGGCGATGTCCCGCTCGCCATGGCACACACAGGTAAGATGCGGCACCGGATCGAGCGTGGTTTCCGTTTTGATGCGCACCACCAGATCATGGGTGACCTCCCGTGTGGTGCCGCCGGCGCCATAGGTCACGCTGACAAACGAAGGCTGGCAGGGCTCCAGCCGGGCGATGTTCTCAAAGAGTTTGCCTGCGCCGTCCGGAGTCTTTGGCGGAAAGAACTCGAAGGAAAAAGTGGTCGGGTGCTGCGCGAAAATGTCGCTGATGTGCATGGAGGAGGCGTAGAGAAAAGGGAGGCGGCGGGCTCAAAGCACCAGCGCCAAAAAAACATCAAACATCAAGCACCAAATTGTTCTGCGTCCGGTGCCGTGCGGGCGGGCCTGACAAGTTCCGGGAAGGGGAGCCATCACGTTTCAGGGCTTCGCTTTCATGGCGCTCATGGCCTGAATCGTTTGATTGCGAATGGTCGCGTTGGTAATTTTTCCGGCCCATTCGGCTCCGGCGACGGGGTCGTTTTGTGCGATGCCGCTGGCGAAGGAGGCAACGGCGAGATCGCGGGCGTCGTTGGGCTGCGCGGTTTCCAGCCAGAGTTTCATATCATTGGTTCTTCCTGTCCGGGCGGCGGCGCTGCCGATGGAAGTGGCCGTGGCCTTCTGAAGTTCCGGGTCCTTGATGGTGCTTAACTGCTCGAGGCCTGCTTTGGGATCGTTCCATGCCTGGGAATTGGCATAGGCGGCGCGCAGCTTGTCGCGCTGGGTTTGGTCGCCGAGTTTGAGAGCCGCATCGTTGATCTGTTCCGGCGTGGCTTTTCCAAAGGCCCAGCCCGGTCCCGGGTCGGGGGAGTCGAAGAGTTCCTTTTGCACGTCCTTGCTCTGAGAAGTCATCCATTTCAGGGCGGCACCGGGATCCTGCTCGCCCCACTGCACGAGAGACTGGCGGATGTTGTCCCGCGCCTTGTTGCCTGGCGGCTGTTCAAGAGCATAGGCCAGCGCCTTGTCAGGATAACGCATCAGGAAACCCTGATACACCTTCTCCCCGGCCTTTTCCCGTTCCTCCGGGTCTTCTATTTCATTGAGCTTCTTCAGCGCGGCGTCCGGATCGGAAAAGGCGAGGGCTCCCAGCGACTCGGCGAGGGCTTTACTGCGGGCGTCCGGGTCCTGGATGCCGCCGGTGAGTTCGGTGATCAGTTGAGGATCGCTGCCGCCCATGCCGACGGCGGCGAAGGTGAGGAACTTGCGTTTCGACTCCTCGTCTTTGCTGGCGGTGAACCAGGCGACGGCACCCTTCCGGTCGGTGGCCAGCCATTCATTCAGCGTGGCGAACATGGCGATGTCGCGGAGTTCGCCCCGGTTCTTCATGGCGCGCTCCATGGCGGCGGCGGGGTCGAGTTCTGCGAGGCGGGCGTAGGCCGACATGAGATTGATCCCGGCGAGCGGAGAGCGGATGCGGCCGGAGGTCTCCAACTCCGCCAGCAGCTTTTCCACCTGCTCGCGATCCATTTCCATAATACGGGCCGCCCGCTCGAAGAGAGTGCGGAAGCCGTTGCGGGTGGGGCGTTCCAGGGGATCGCTGACTTTGGCCGTTTTTCCACCGGTTCCTTTTCCGCCGGTGCCGGTACCGGCGATGCGGTTCAGCGCCGAAGGGCGCGCGGCCTTCTCCAGGTTTTCGTTTTCAAGTCCCCTCCAAAGATAGAGCCCTGCCGCGACGGCGGCGGCGAGGCCGAAGGTGATGCAAAATGGCAGCCACTTTTTCATAGGTTCGAAAGGGTTAGCGGAACCGGGGTCTCCGGGGAAAGAAGTTGTTCTGAGGAGGTGTCTTGTGCTCGCCGTTGAGGATCCCGGTTTTCTGGTCCGCGGTCAAAGTGTCCGTGGCATTGATCCACTCGCGGGCGGCATCGGGATCCTTTTTCAACCATATCTGAGCGTTCTGGCTCACGAGATTCACCCGGGTGTTTTCGTCGCCAATGGTGGAGGCCCAGGCGGTGCTGCCATAGGGATCCTTTGCGCCGAGTTCCTGCACCATTCCCTCGATGGCCTTGTCCTTCTCTTTGCCGGGGGGCAGGGGATCGATCCATTCCGAGGCGGCCTGTGAATCCTTTTTCGTCCATTCGGACGCGATTTCCTGATAGCCGTTGGGACGGTCGCTGTCGCTCATGGAGGGGAGATAGCGGAGTGCTTCCTGAGGATTGCGGCCCGCGTTTTCGTCCACGGCCATACGGGCTACGTTCTGGCCGGCCTGCGGTGTAATGTCGCGGGAGAATGCGGTGACCTCCTCGTAGTTCATCTCCCTGATGTCCCGCCGCATCCCGTCCACAGCGCTGGCCTGGACCTCCGGCGGCTGCTCTTTGAGCCATTTCAGGGCTTCCGGTTTGTCCTTCTGAATCCAGGACTCCATGGCGCTGCGATAGACGCCGCCGCGCTGATCGGGCGGCAGTTCGGAGGCAAAGGCGATGCCCTCTTTGGGGTTTCTTTCCGCCAGGAGATTGCCGAGGCGGCGGTTGACGTCCATCTGCTCCTGTTTGTTATCGCCGGCCTCCACCATGGCGCGGGCGGCGGCGGCGCGCAGGTCACTGTCAGGGTCGCGTTCCGCCATGTCCATTACCATGTCGGCGCGGCGGTGCTGCGGCGCGGATGCGATCAGTTTGTCGGTCGTGGCGGAATCCAGAGAGGCCATGCCCATCATGACGCTTTGCAGCATCACCATGCGCATTTCTTTGTCGTTCTTGTTCATCCCCTCCTTGTCTTCATTGAGCCATTTGAGCAGGGAATCGGGATCCTTTTCGATCCAGCCGGAGGCGAGCGAGGACATGCCTGCGTATTTGAACATCACGTTGCCGCCCGTGCCCGATTCGAGTGCTGCCTGGGCTTTGACGGGATCGAGTTCCCCCCAGCGTGAAAAAAGGGCGGAGTAAAGGAAGACTCCGAGGATGGGATTCTTCGAGTCCTGGATCACCGTCCGCGCCTCCTCCATGCGGGATGCCGGAAGGGACAGGATTTTGTCCAGGAGGACGATGATCTGGCGCGAAGAGAGCATTTTGCCGTCGAGCGCCGAAAGTTCCGCGATGATCTTTCCCGCGTCCGCATCGGAGATTCCGGCGGGAATCCGTTCCATGGAGGCATCCTTTGCCGCAGGCTTGAGGGCGGAGTCCTTTGCCGCAGCCTTTGTCTCAGAGCC
>DATAIE010000048.1:0-7429 GCA_036262875.1 Verrucomicrobiales bacterium | reverse complement strand
TTTTTTGGTCTAGATTCAGTTAACGCGTCAATTCCTTCTCATGAAATCCGGAAAGCTTTCTTTTTTGTCGGTAGTCGTCACTGGAATTCTCGCCTCCGGCAATTCGCAGGCCGTCACTACGACCATTCCCGTTACCGGCTGGAATGTAGACATCATCGCGGGCGTGGGAGAGGCGACTACGGGGAACGCCAGTATCAATGCCACGATGGACGGCGGGACCCTGCTGGGTGGATTTGTTTATTACCAGCAGGGGGTGAATGGCGGATCGCCCGCCACCGGATTGCCGGCTGCGGGCACGCTCATTACCAGCAACACCGGCAGCGGAGCTTCCTTTAGCCTTCAGTCATACACCGCGAGCAATGCCCTGCTGCTCGACGGCGGCACCAAAACCCTCACCATTGGCTCGCCCTCACGGATGAGCCAGATCGCCCTGTATGGCGCCACCGGGGCAGGATCCGGAACGGACACGGTGGTGGTCCACTATGCGGACACCACTATCCAGACCTTCACCAGTCTCAGTGGAAGCATTGGCCAGGACTGGTTCAACGGCGGCAGCAATGCTTTTACCGTGAATGGCCGCCTCAATCCCAACGATGGCAGTTTCGACCAGGTCGGTTCCGGGAATCCGCGGATTTACGAGGCTCTCTTGAACCTCACGAACACGACGAGCCCTGTGACGAGCGTGGACATTACCTTCACAGGCAGCGGTCACAATGTCATCTACGCCATCAGCGGGAATGTGCTCGTTCCGGAGCCCTCCGGTGCGGCGCTTTTGGCGCTGGGCACGCTGTCCCTGGCCCGCAGAAAACGGCGCACGGTCTGATCGTTCGCTCGCAGAGAGAAGGCAGCCGGGGCCATCATTTGGCGTACTGATGCTGGCGCATCGCCAGTCCTCCGTTACACTGAGGGTCGATAATTATGCCCCCTACGGTCGCGTTCATCCTTGGTTTCCTCACTGCAGCAGGGCTGGCCTGGCTTTTCCGGAGACGCGGCATGAGGACCATCCGCGGGCTGAAGCAGGAAAAGGAGGAACTGCTCACTGAGGAGAGCCGCATGTTCTCCTTCCTCCACGAGATCGGTGAAAACCTGGCGCACGACCGCGGGCTGCGGCGCCTGCATGAAGACATCGTCAAAGGGGCAATGCGGGTCATCAGCGCGGACAGTGCGGCGCTTTATATCATCGATCCCCGCACCGGCACGGATCTCATTCCCGCGGCCCTCACGAAGGACTGCCCGGCCCTCATCGAGCTGCCGCAGAATCTGCTGAATGAGAGTCCGGCCACGCTTCACAGTTACCTTCAACTTACCGCCATCCCGTCCACCCAGGGGCTGCTGGGCAAGTGCTTTACCGGCCAGTCCGCCGTCAATACCGGGCCGCTGGTCCCCGGATTGAACTGGAGCGGCCGGCTGGCCCCGTCCCAGGCCGGAATGAGCGTGATGGTCTCTCCGGTGACCACCGGCTCGCGCCGGCTGGGAGTGCTGGCCGCCGTTCAGCAGGCCGGCAAAGAGCCGTTCTCGCATCATGAATTTGAGGTTTTCCGCAGTGCCGCCGAGCAGGGGGCCTTCGCGCTCGCCAGCGCCATGACCCAGCAGGAGGCGATGGACAAACGCCGCATCGAGGAGGAACTCCGCTCCGCCAGTGAAGTGCAGCGGGTCCTCCTGCCCAAGGTCGCACCGGACCTGGGCGACTATCTCATCGCCGCCACCAATACGCCCGCCAAGGTGATGAGCGGCGACTACTACGACTTCATTCAACTGGATGAAAATCACCTGGGTGTAGTCATCGCGGATGTTTCGGGAAAAGGCATCCCCGCAAGTCTGGTCATGGCCACCTGCCGCGCGCTCCTGCGCGGACTGGCCCTGAACGAACTCTCCCCCAGCGCCACGCTTTCCCGGGTGAACCGCCGGCTGTGGGGTGACGTGCGCGAAGACATGTTCATCTCGCTCGCCTACTGCGTCCTGGACCGGAACACGCCTCAGATCGTCATGGCCCGCGCCGGGCACGATGCGCCCCTCCTTTTCTCCCGCAGCAGCGGTGAGGTGTCCGTTCTGAAGCCATCCGGCCTCGCTCTGGGGGTGGACAGCGGCAAGGTCTTCGAGCGCGCCACGAAGGACCACACTTTTTTCATGGAGAGCGGCGATTGCCTGCTCCTTTACACCGACGGCGTCAACGAAGCGGTCAACAGTGAGGGGGACGAATTCGGCATGGATCTCCTCACCGAGACCTTTCGCAAGGCCGCCCCCGGGGGAGCCCATGCCGTCCTCGATGCCTTCCAAAAGGCGGTCAAAGATTTCTCGGGCAGCCAGCCGCAGAATGACGACATCACGCTCATCGTGGTGCAAAAGAAGTGACCGGCATGAAGGATTCGCCTGTTTGCAGACTGAGAGCAGCTCTGCTGGCGTCTGCACTCCTGGCGTCCTGCAAAGAACGGGTGGAACCGCAGGAGTCCGCCGCGCCATCCCCCAAAGCACCGGTACGGGAAGCCGCCGCCGATTCCATCAAGGACATCGATCTCCTCACCCGGCCCGGTGTACCCGCGAGAGACCGCGAGGCGGCCCTGCGACGCTTGATCGCCGGCCCTTTCGCCAGTGACCCGCGCCTGGGACCGGCGGTGGCGGCCTTTTTCCCTGACTATTCTCCATCCGTCCTCACTCTGGTCCTGAACAAAATGCCGCCCGGCGACAGCAGGACAGCCTTCCTGCTTTCGTATCGCGACTATCTGCTGTCCGTGCCGGACATACGCAGCCTGGCGGCGCATCTGAAGGGGTTCCCCGCCGGAGAGGAGCGCTCGTCGGTGCTCCAGGCAATCGCATCCTCCAGCGTGCTGTTTTCACCTGACACGATTACACAATTCGAAAAGTTGTTTCCGGCCACCGCGGACCTTGCCGATTTTGCTCTCGGCATCCACGAGCGTCTCTCGGCGATCCGTGGAGACGGGCAGATGCTCTCGGAAGCGAAACGCTATCTTGCCGGCGGGCCATCCTCCCTTACAGGACAGGTGATCATCCAGTCTTTGGTAAAGCGCGGCATTTTCTCGCGAATGGACGGCGTGTCCGACTGGGTCCTCGGCCTCCCGGATGAGATCGGAAGCGGAGCCGATATTTTCGTGCTCACCCGCCTGGCTTCGACCGCCCCGCGCAAAGGAATCGAATACCTGCAGAGCCTGCTGGACAGGGAATCCACCAAACGCTCGAACGAAGCGCTGGAGGGATTCGCCGGAGAGTTCAGCCGCGTCCGGCCCGCGGAAGCCATTTCGTGGGCACTGAATTTACCCGAAGACCTCGGCCACGCCCGCTCCCGTGTTCTCATCACAACGTATACCACACTCGCCCTCTCAGACCTGCCCCTGGCGAACGAGTTTGCCGCAGCGGTCACAGATGAGGAAGCCCTTAAACAAATCGAAGCCGTGCGGCGTCACGCCAAATAGCTGAAACCGGCCCTGCCGACTTTTTTCCGTCCCTTCGTTTAATCCGGTTGCGCAAATTCCGTTCAGTTGAAAACTATGGGCCATTGAGACGTATTCTCAACAGCGTCCCTTCCCCTTTCATCTGCCCCCCATGTCGTCCGCCTGCACCCATGAAGGCTGTGTCTGCCAGCCGCTTCCAACCGTGAAGCGGGGCGAGCGCATGATCGTGCGGCACCTTCACGGGGATTCAGGCGATTGCCACCGCCTCCGGGAAATGGGCTTTTGCGAGTCCTCAGAGGTGCGTCTGGTATGCGCCGGAGGAGCGATCATCGCTCAGGTGCAGGGGGCGAAAATCTGTCTCAGTCACCACATGGCGCAGTCGATCATGGTGGCCGCGGTGTGAGGGAGACCATGAAACGCATCTCCCTTTCTGAACTCGAACCCGGCGCGTGGGGTGTCATCGCGCACCTCCCGGACGGTATGCCCAGCCTCACCCGGCTCCGCGAAATGGGCCTCCTGCCCGGTACCCGGGTGCAGTTCATACGCCGTGCACCGCTGGGCGATCCGGTGGAAATTTCGGTCCGCGGCGCCCTGCTTTCCCTGCGGGATCAGGAGGCGGTGCTCATCCAGGTGGACCCCGCCCCATGAATCCGTCTGACTCGCTCCCCTCCCGCCAGTCGCCGGAGGTCCCGCCCGCATCACGGAAGGAAGGCCTCATTTTTGCCCTCGTGGGCAATCCGAACTGCGGAAAAACCACGCTCTTCAACGCTCTCACCGGACTGAAACAGCGCGTGGGCAACTACCCCGGGGTCACGGTGGAGCGCAAGGAAGGCGAGTGTTTTTCCCAGCACGGCACCCGGCTGCGGATCATCGATCTTCCCGGGGCCTACAGCCTCAATGCCCGCTCACCGGATGAGGCCATCCTCCGCGATGTCCTCCTCGGCCGGCGCAGGGACACTCCGCGTCCGGACCGCGTGGTCTGCGTAGTGGATGCCTCGAATCTGGAGCGGAATCTCTATCTCTTCACCCAGGTCCTCGAACTCGGCGTGCCGGTCATCCTCGTCCTGAACATGGTGGACGTGATGGAAAGCAGCGGCATGCGCCTGGATGTGGAACGTCTCTCGGAAAAATTCGGCGTGCCCGTGATTCCCATGGTGGCAAGTCAGAAGAAGGGCCTGGTGGAATTGAAGGTCGCCATGAGCCGCACTGACCTCGCGCCGCCAAAGCCGCTGCTCGACGCGATGCCGGTGCCCGTGCGCGGAGCCCTGGTGCGCAGCCGCGAGAGCCTCGCGGAATCCGGTGTCGTCGGTGCCACCGCCTCTCCGCTGGAACCGCTCTATTTGATCTCGGGTCACGACCCCACTCACTACGGCATCGAGCCGAAGGCGGTCGCCATCATCGAACACGCCCGCGAACAGCTCGAACGCGAAATTCCCGGCTGGGAGGACCGCCTCGTCGCCTCGCGTTATGATGCCATTCACGCCTCGCTCAAGGACGTGATCCGCCGTCCGGACAGCGCCTCGGCCACCCTGACCGATAAACTGGACGCCACCCTGCTGCACAAAGTGTGGGGCTGGTTCGCCCTCGCAGGCACGCTGGCTTTTCTGTTCTATCTCATCTTCTCCGTCGTGGAGATTCCCGTCGGCTGGATCGAGGACGGCTTCAAATTCGTCACCGCGAAGGTGAACAGTTGGATGGAGGATGGCGACCTGCGCGGCCTCATTACCGACGGCGTCCTCGCAGGGGTCAGCGGGGTGCTGGTCTTCCTGCCGCAGATTCTGATCCTGTTCTTCTTTATCGGATTCATGGAGGACACCGGCTACATGGCCCGCGTGGCATTTCTCATGGACCGCCTCATGAGCCGTGTGGGGCTGACCGGGAAGAGCTTCCTGCCGCTGCTCGGCTCGCACGCCTGTGCGGTGCCGGGCATCATGGCCACCCGCACCATCGAGAGCCCGCGCGACCGGCTCATCACCATTCTCGTTTCTCCGCTCGCCGCCTGCTCCGCGCGACTCCCGGTTTACATCCTCCTCATTGCGGCCCTCGTGCCGGGGGAGGTGGCCTCTCCCATGATGAAGGCCGGCATGCTGGTGATGCTTTATGCGCTGGGCATCATCGGAGCCTTTGGCTTTGCGTGGCTCTTCAACAAAAAGCTGCTGCCCGGCAAACCGTCGGCCATGATCCTCGAACTCCCGGCCTACAAGATGCCGTCGTTCGTGAACATCGCGCGCCAAATGGGCAATCGCGCGTGGATGTTCGTCCGCCGCGCCGGCACCGTCATTCTTGGCCTCTCCATCCTGCTCTGGGCCGCCTCCACCTATCCCAAACTCCCCGAGGACAAGGAACATCCCCTTCCTGAAAAGGAATACAAAGCGGAAGCCCTTTCCTACAGCGCCGCCGGACGTCTCGGCCATTTTATTGAGCCCGTCGTCAAACCCATGGGCGCAGACTGGAAGATCGGCATTGGCCTCATTGCCTCCTTCGCTGCCCGCGAAGTCTTCAATACCACCCTCGGCATCATCTACAGCGTCGAAAGCACCGACGATGACGACGAAAACGTCCTCCTCCTCCGCGATCGCCTCGCCGAGGAACGGCACCCCGATGGCACCCGCGTCTACACCCCCGCTCTCTGCTTCGCCCTCATGGTGTTCTTCGTCTTTGCCATGCAGTGCCTCAGCACCATCGCCGTCGTCCGCCGCGAAACCCACGGCTGGAAATGGCCCCTCTTTCAACTCGCCTACATGACCGGCACCGGCTATCTTCTCGCCATCGCCGTTTACCAAATTGGCCACCTTCTTGGCGCATGAACACCGACCAGCAATTCTGGGCCGCCCTCGCGGTGGTGATTGTCACTGCGGGGATTTTTGCGTTCCGCCTTTCCAGGAGAAAGAAATCAGGATGCGGGGGTGGGTGCGGGTGCTCTGTAGCACCTCGGAAGGCGGGACTGCCGAAGGCGAAGTGAACCCGGTCAGCCCGTTCAGAACTTGTAATCCGTGCTGAAATGGAACGGAGAGGGAGTCGTATCCCGAATGAATTTTCCAAAATCGTTGATCTTGATCCCTTCTAACAATGATCCGGTTTGCAGGAGAAGAGGGACGCGACTCCACCCCTGGAGTTTCCCATATTTGGCTCTCGTCAGGATACACGGTCCGTTCATCACGGGGCCGTAGCCATCCAACTGCATATTGGGTTTGGTGGTATAATACAATTCCATCCGGCGGGAGAAGCATTCGACGGCTCTTGACCAAAAGAGAGCGGCGACCATGGCCGCCTCGTCCGGCCCGGCGAGTTCGCTGAGGGACTTTTCCAGGTCTTCGGCGATGGAGAGAAGGCCGGACTTTGGAACACCGATCAGAACCAGCGGACAGGCTCCGGTAATGACCCGCGAAGAACCCGTGGAGATAAACCGTTGCTGAGCCACCCGCCAGAAGTGGCGAACATTCTCCGCCACCTCAGGCATGGAGGCACCCGTGACGCCCAGTTTTGCCAGAACAGCGAAATCGCATTTGCCGCCGTGGTCACAAAAATCATGATGGGCCGGAAGGCGAACGAGGAACTTTCGCAACCGGCTCATCCTCGATTCTTCGCCGGACGGACTGGCGGCTTCTTTTGCAGGAGGTGCCGGCGCGGTCTGCGCTGCCGCCTGCCAGGCGGAGGGAATCGCGTCGCAAAAAGTAACCGCCAGGAGACACCGGAAGCGAAGGGACACGGTCTGCATGGGCGTGGATAATAGCCGCCTTTTTAAAATAGCGAGTCTGAATCCCGCGGTCGCGCCGCCTCTTTCCGATGCCGCGCGCCCTTGATCCGTCCTAAAACCCGGGGAAGCTCCCGATCGCCCATGATGAGTCTCGCCCAGGTCCGCCGCTTTGCGCTGTCTCTGCCGGAAACAACGGAGGAGCCGCATTTCAACTTTTCGTCGTTCCGGATCCGGAAGAAAATCTTCGTAACGGTGCCGCCGGGGGAGGAGTATATCCACATTTTCGTGCCCGCGGAGGAGCGGGAGGAGGCGCTGGCATCGCATC
>DATAIE010000047.1:0-11010 GCA_036262875.1 Verrucomicrobiales bacterium | reverse complement strand
CGGGACTGTTGAGTGGGAAACACCCGCCTACCCTGCCCTCCATAATGACGCCGGGCAGGTGGCGGAGTTTGAAAAGGTCGCCACCGGCATACTGGGGGCTCCCAGGGTGCTTCATGATCGGCCTCCGCCCGTCCAGCGGCGCCACCCTTACCGGTCTGCACACACCGACCTTCGATTTCACGGATGAGGCGATCGCCACGGGGGTGGAGCTCTTCGTCCGGCTGGCCCTGCGGAACTGATCCCCGTTTCCACGTCCTGCGGAGAAGGAAAATTCCCGTAACCTCCCCCGCCCTTTCGCCCGTCTCGCATGGAAACCCGCCTCCGCCATGCTCCTCGCCATCGCCATGGGACCGCCCTTGCCGTCAGGATTTCTCTCGACGGAGCGCCGCCGCGCCTCCATGAACCCGGCAGTGACAGCTGATGACCATCTGGTGCAGGCCGCCTGCGGCGGTGATGCGGACGCCTTTGCCGAGATCATCGCCCGGCATAAGGGCCGCGTCTTCGGTATGGCTGCGAAGTATGCCCGCAATCACCACGAATTGGAGGACCTCGCGCAGGACGTGTTCATTCGCGTGTGGCGGGGCATCACTTCGTGGAAGGGAAAAGCCCCCTTTGAGCACTGGCTGACGAAAATCGCCGTGCGCACCTGTTTTGATTTTCTGCGCCGGCACCGCCGCAGACGGGAATCCGAGGTTTCCCGCGATGCGCTGCCGGAGTATTGCGGACTCGATGCCGAAGCCTCCCCGGAGCAGGCCGGGGAAAATCAGGCATTGCGTCTGGTGCGCCATGCCCTTGCGCGCCTGCACCCGAAAGAACAGCTTGTCCTCACTCTTCTCGAACTGGAAGACCGCACGGTTCGCGAAGTTTCCAGCCTCACCGGCTGGAGCGAGGGCAATGTAAAAGTCCGCGCCCACCGCGCCCGCGCCAGCCTCCGCACCGCCATCGAACAAATCCGCCGCGACGGCGTTCCGGATTAAACCCTCCCCGGCACATGCAAGACGACGAACTCCAGAACCTTCTCACCCGTGCCCGCAGAGCGCAGAACCGGCTCGACACCTCCCGTTCGGAGCTGGCCTTTGCCACGCGCATGCAGTCCGTTCTTCGCACTACGCGGCAGGACTTCGGGACCGCCGGCCGTTTTCAGACCTGGCTTCGCGCCACGGTGGGGCTGGCGACCGTCACCGGTATTCTGGCGTTCTTTGTCCTTGCCGGACGCGAGGCGATCGAATCCGATGACACCCTCACTGCATGGTGGACCAACAGTTCCGCGGTGTGGGACTTCCAACTGTTCAATTAACCCGCTTATGAAATGGATCACCCGCCTCACGATTGTGGCCGTGTTCGTGCTCGGTGCCGTCTCCGGCGTCATGATCGGGATGAAGCTGGAACGCGAGAAATTCCTGAATCTCCAGCGCAAGAGCCCCTCGACCCTCACTGAACGGGCGCTCGACCGGATCTCCGGCGAGATCAAACTGGCGCCGGGACAGCGGGAGCGCCTGCGCAGTCTCCTCAATGAAGTCCAGCCTCTCCTCGCCGCTGTGGAAAAGGAGCGCCGCACGAAGATCATCGCTGTCATGGAGACTGTCCGCCTGGGGGCTCTCGTCTTCCTCGATGCTGCGCAGAAGGACCGCTATGAGAAGCTCCACACCCGAATGAAAGAGCGGCTCGGTTCCGCCGCCGAGGCCACTTCGACTGCGACGCTGCCGGGCCTTTGGTAGGCACGCGGATTGATATTCTGCTCTGGCAAAGCGCCAGCCCTGGCACAACGTGAGGCGACATGCCCGCCCGCCGGAAGACCAAAGCCAGCAAGAGCACGACCACTCCCGCAGCCGTGGAGGAGGATCCCCTGGAGTCCGCCTTCCTTCAGTTTCTCCATGTGGAGCGAAACGCCTCGCGGCTCACTCTGCAAAACTACGGTCATTCGCTGCGGACGTTCCGCAGGGACTGTGCGGGATTCTCCTCATGGGCGGCGTGCGGGCCCGACGATTTTCGCGCCTGGCTTTTTATCCTCATGAAGCGGGAACTGGGGCGGGCCACCATTCGCCTGCATTTCAGCGCCCTCCGCAGTTTTTTCAAATACCTGCTGCGACGGGAGGGATTCACCGTGAACCCGCTCCTTGATGTCCAGATGCCAAAGGCGGAGCGCAAGCTTCCGGTCGTGCTGACCTTGAAACAGGTGGAGGAACTTCTTGAGCTTCCATTGCGTTTGCCGAGGGAAAAACAGTCGCCGGAGTGGGGACCCGCCCGCGACGCCGCCATCCTCGAAACGTTCTACAGCACCGGCCTCCGGATTCATGAACTGGTGGGGATCGACGTGGAGCACCTGGATATTTACAACGACACGGTCAATATCCGCGGCAAAGGCCGCAAGGAACGGCTCGCGCAACTGGGCAGCCACGCGATGAAGGCCCTGCAAAAATACCGTCATGAAGCCGGTGTGCATTCAGGCCCCCTGTTCCTCAGCAAGCTCCGCCGCCGCATCACCACCCAGGCGGTGGGCGATGTGCTGGAGAAGTATTTGCGGCGCTCCTCCATTCAGTTGCACGTCACTCCGCACAAACTCCGGCACAGCTTCGCCACGCACCTGCTCAACAACGGGGCTGATCTCCGCAGTGTGCAGGAACTCCTGGGTCACGCCAGCCTTTCCACCACGCAAATCTACACCCACGTGACCACGGCGCGGATGAAGAAAGTCTACGATGCGGCCCATCCGCGGGCGTAGCGGAGCGCATTGGTCACTGCCGTGGCCGGTCAGGCTTCGGGCCAGGGGAAACTGACGGTCTTCGGCTCGTCTGCGCTTTGATCGAATTTGCGCGTTTGGACAAAAATCTCGACCTTCGCCGGCTTTCCGTTTTCCACATACACGCGGAATTCCACGCAACGGGGATCGCCGCTGGAGGGAGTCATGTTCCAGCCCCACACGAAGTAAGGCTTGCCCTGCGCACCCGCGGCGCGCGCCTGGAGACGCATCGCCTCCGGTTCAAACACGCCGCCCGCGGTTTGCAGGCCGTTGATGCGCACGCGCCAGTCGCCGTTGGTATCGGCCTCTTTATAGGCAACGAAGGCATAGTCGCCGTTCAGCACCGCATCGTAGGCCTCGACATAGCCGAGAGTGGTGCGGGTGGAGGAGGAGTCGGAGGCGGGGGCTTCTATCAATGGCTTGCTCATGAGTGGCTGGGTTGTTGGTTGCTAACGGTTATGTCCTGATGCAGAGACGGGGTCCGGATCGATGTCGAGGATGGCGCACAACTCGTCATGGACGGCGCGGCGTTCTTTCGGATCCTCCGTATGAAAGCGCAGGAAAAAGGGACGGTGTGCCCAGTCAAACGGCTCCGCCGCTTTCCCGTGGAGGAAAAAGAGCATCGCCGCGTAGTGAACGGCGACGCCGCCTTCTCGCACCAGCAGGCCGTTCAGCAGCGCCTTGATCACTTCCGGCGGGTGACATTCCTGAACTTCGCTGAGCGTCTGGGAGAGACCGGCGTAAAATTCCGCCGTTTGCAGTGCGGACACCAGCGCGGCAACCCGCGAAGATTCCGTCACCAAATGCGGAGCGTACCGCGTCACGGCCATCCGCTCTTCGGCGCTTCCGTCCTGCATCACCCGCTGCAATGCTCCCCGGGCGGCAGGAGTGTCCAGAGCAGCGAGCGCCTCCACATCCCGCCAGTCGAGCGGGCTTTGGGAAAGGAGCTTTGATTCGATACGCTGCTTTTCCACGGGTGACGCGGCCTCCAGCGCCTCCAGATCGTAGCCGATCCCCTCCTTCCACTTGTCGTAGTCCATGACCATGCTCGCCTCAAACCGCCGCAGCGGCGTTTCATTCCCCGTGCGTTCCTCCGCTTCCGGGCGCCAGGAACTGAGCGATGGAGCTGCCGCGGGCCGGGAGGGAATATTCACCCGCGCCCGGATTTCATCCATCGTGAGTTGAGGCTCCTCCGGTTCAGGCGGGCTGGTGATGAAGAAGTGCCCCTTTTCATCGGTGAAGCCGCTGCTCCGGTCCCAGGCAGGCCACGATCTCTCCTTCAGTCCTTCGCCCGGAGCCGTCGTAATGGTCCGCTTCATCTTCACGCACGCTCCGCACGGGGGCGCGGGAAATCCATGGCTTATCTCCGCGATCTCATTTCCCGCCGCCAGTTCCGCCGCCAGCAGCGCCTTCAGCACGGGCGGCAGCGCTTCGAGGTCATTACGGTTGGGATTGAGGAAGTCCATGGAAACGGCGTGAGCTATACCCCGGTTTGACCCTTCCGCCATGCGCCATTCGGAGCAGACGCTTTTGGTTCCGCTTCCCGTAGCCGGCTTCTTTCCGAACATGCATGAAAGTATTTTTTGCGGGAAAAAGATTAGAATCGGCAAATGCGCTTCGAGGAAGTAGAGTAATGACTCCCCCTCTTTCCATGAAGCACCCTTCCCTTCTTTGTGGCGCCCTCGCGTCCATTCTCACCTGTACGGCTGCACCGGCCCAGTTGGTCATCAATGAATTCCTCGCCAACAATGTTTCCGGTATCCGGGACGAGGTGAATGAACACGAGGATTGGATCGAGATCGAAAATACCTCGGGCGCCACCGTGAGTCTCAGCGGCTGGTATTTGACCGACGACGCCACGCGGCTGAGGAAGTGGGGCTTTCCCGCCTGGACGCTCGGTGCGGGAAAGCGCCTCGTCGTTTTTGCCTCAAACCGGGACCGGCGTCCGGTGCAGGCGGTGGCGGGACAGGACAATACCGGAACCGCAGCCCAACCCCGGCTGGCCACGAATTTCAAACTGTCTTCGAACGCAGGACGCTACCTCGCCCTGACGAAGGAGGGCGCGGGCGGAGCGGTGACCGTGGTTTCCGTCTTTGCCTCCTATCCAAAACAAGTGCCTGACGTTTCATATGGATCGGCGATGGCGACAGTGCCGCTGGTGGCGGCCGATGCACCGGCGAAAGTGCTGGTGCCCGCCACCGGCAACGGCGATACACTGGGAGCTTCATGGTGCGGCGGAGCCGAACCGTTCGCCGATGCCGCCTGGACCAGCGGCCAGCAGGGAGCGGGAGTGGCAGGCGCGGCGACAGTGACCGGTGCCGCCAATCTCAAGCTGCGGCTCAGCGCGGATACCGCAGGCAGCCTCACCACGGACACCTCCGGCGCCGCACACAACGGAACCAATACAGGGAACACCACAAGTTTCATGCCGTCGGCGACCGATACGGCGGCCTCGCCGCTCCTGCGCCGGGGAGCCATGCAGTTTGTAGCTGCCGCCGCCGCCGCGAGCAGTTCCCAGGTGGTCATTCCGGCCCATGCAGATTTCATTTCCTCCACGGGAACCATCATGTTCTGGATGAAGTCGGGCCAGACTTCCACCGCGGCGGGCGGTTCGGAGGGGGCGATCCTCTGGGATCAGCGGACCACCAGCGGCGACGTGCTGGTGCTCACCGCCGCAGCGAACGCGAATCCAGGGCGCATCTACAGTCAGCCTTCCGGTGGCGGATGGTTTTATTCCACGGCGCGTGTCGACGACGATTTGTGGCATCACGTGGCCTTCGTCTACAACCAGGCGGCGGGCGGCACGGACGCGTTCTACGTGGATGGTGTGGCCAGCGGTTCGATCGTACACGGCAACGCCTGGACGTGGCCTGCCGGACAATCCGTGGAGTTGGGGCGTTCTCACGACGCCTATTGGCAAAAGTACAACGGACTGCTGGACGAGGTTCGCTGTTACAACACGGCTCTTTCCGCTGCGCAGATCGCTCAAATTTACAATGGAGCCGATGAGAACGTGGAGGCTGCTGATGTGGGGCTGAATCTTTCGGCTTCACTGCCGGGAAATGCCGGAGCTTTTCTGCGCATTCCCTTCACAGTGGCCAATCCTGCGGCCTTCCAGTCGCTGCGGCTCAGCACGCGCGCCAATGATGGATTTGTGGCATGGCTCAATGGAGTCCAGATCGCCTCCTTCAATGCGCCGGCTTCGCCGGTGTGGAACAGCACGGCCACCACCACATCGCTGGCCGGACGCTCGCGCGTGACGTCTGTGGCTCCCTCCAGCCTCGTGGCGGGAACGAATATCCTGGCGGTCCAGGCCATGAACAACTCCACGACGGACGCGAACTTCCTGTCGCTCAATACGCTGGATGGGGTGTCCCTGGATCCCGCAGGCGCTTACCTCCAGTCTCCGACGCCGGGAGCGTCGAACTCCGCGGTGCGTACGAATATCGGGCCCTTTATCACGGACGTGCTGTACAACGGTTCGCTGGAGTTGCCTCCGCGCCCTGCTGGCGGTGCGGGCAGTCCTGACATCACCGTCAGCGCCAAAGTAACACCCAGTCTGCGTCCGCTGGCGGCGGCGAACCCGGTGCAACTGGCGTGGCGCATCATGTATAACGCCGAAACCGTTATCAACATGACCGCCGGGGCCGGAGGCACCTGGACCGCCTCCATTCCCACCACCGGTTTGACGGCCGGGCAAATGCTGCGCTGGCGCATCATCGCCACAGACAATACCGCAGTACAGGGAACATCTCCCGCGTATCTCAGCCCGACGAATTCCGATCAGTATTACGGTACCGTGGCAGCGGATGGCGTCGTGACGCAGTTGCCGGTGTACCAGGTTTTCGTTTCGGGCACCTATACCGCCAACAACACCCATCCCATCGATCAGGATAATGTAGGCGGACGGGCCTCCTTCTTCTACGACGGCGAACTCTACGATAACGTCTTTATTCGTATCAAGGGAGACACCACCCGCACGCTGAACAAACGGGCGCACCGTGTCGATTTCAATTCGGAGCACCAGTTCCGCTGGGCCCCCGGACGAAACCGGATGAAAGAGCTGGCCCTGAATGCGGAATACGTGGACCCGAGCTATTCGCGCCAGATGATGAGTATGTGGCTGCACCGGGTAAGCGGCACGGGCGGACCGGAACACTTTCCTGTGCGGTGCCAGATCAACGGTGCCTTTTGGCAACTCGCCTTTCACACGGAAACCCAGGACTTTGAACTGCTCGAAAACATGGGACTCGATCCTAACGGTGCCATGTATGCCAGCGTGGGGCAGATGGCCGGTGCAGGCGGGGAAAAACAAACGCGCGTCACGGAGGGCTCTACTGACATGTCGAATTTTGTGAGCGCCATCAGCAATGCCAATTTGACGACCCGGAAGAACAACGTGTTCGACCAGATCGATATTCCCGCGACGGTGAACTATCTGGCCGTGGCCCGCATCACCCAGGAGGGTGACGACGTGTGGGCCAATATGGTGATCCATCGCGACAGCGACGGCACCGGAGAGTGGCGCATCATTCCCTTCGATACCAATCTCTCCTGGGGTCAGCTTTACTGGGCGGATTACACCGCGGGAAACTCAGTCATCCACGCGACCAGCGACCGGAACAAGAGCCACCCTCTCTACGGCAATGTTTCCTGCTACACTCTCGACTACGCGGGCCTGCGTTATAACCGGTTTTACGACGCCATCATCTCGGTGCCGGAAACACGAGCCATGCTGCTGCGGCGGATGCGCTCCATCATGGATCAGTATCTCCAGCCGCCCGGCACGGCGAATCCATTGCTGGAGGCGATGATCGACGCCCATGTCGCGAAGATTACACCGGAGGTCACTCTCGACCGTGCAAAGTGGGGCTGGCCCTCGAACGGCGGACCCTATGGTTTCGGTTCGCAGCCATTCACCACGGCTGTCGACCAGATGAAAAATCTGTTCATTGTCCCGCGCCGCACGCATTTGTTCACCACCCACACCTCCACCAGCAATGTGGGCATTGCCAACGGCAACAGCGCGGGAATTCCCTCCACGCCGCAGCCAGCAGGTTTTCCGGTCACGATTGCCAACTATGACTACAATCCCGCGGGAGCGGTGAATCAGGACGGGGAATACATCCAGCTCAGCAATGCCAATGCCTTCGCGGCGGACATCAGCGGGTGGAGCCTTACCGGCGGCGTGGAGTTCACCTTCAAGGGCGGCACCGTCATCAATGCCGGCGGCTCGCTCTATGTGTCTCCCAAGCAGTCCGCATTCCGGGCACGCACCGTGAGTCCCAAAGGCGGCGAAGGACGTTTTGTCGTGGGCCCCTACAAGGGCCAGATCTCCTCACGCGGGGAAACGCTGGAACTTCGTGATGCCGCGGGAACTCTCGTCACCAGCGTCAATACACCGGTCAATCCCACCGCCGCC
The DNA here is from genome assembly GCA_036262875.1 of Verrucomicrobiales bacterium. Lineage (GTDB taxonomy): Bacteria > Verrucomicrobiota > Verrucomicrobiia > Verrucomicrobiales > V1-33 > V1-33. Next base: position 2,848 of record DATAIE010000047.1, on the reverse strand, counting down.
CAGCAGGCCCTGCGCATCACGGAACTCAACTATCATCCCGCCGATCCCACCCCTGCGGAACTGACTGACATCAGCAGCCTTCAGGCGGATGATTTTGAATATATTGAACTGATCAACACCGGGGCCTCGACGCTGAACCTTGCCGGTGCACGCTTCACGAAGGGGGTGGACTACACCTTCCCCGCGGGCACCACACTCGCGGCCAATGCGCGGCTGCTGGTGGTGGCTAACATTCCTGCGTTCCAGCGGCGCTACGGAAATCTTTCCGGCGTGACGGGTCCATTCATCGGGGCGCTGGACAACGGCGGAGAGGATATCGAAATTGTTGATCCCTCCGGCGAGGTCATCCTCGATTTCAGCTATAAAGATTCCTGGTATCCGCCTGCCGACGGCTCGGGGCGTTCGCTGGTGGTGCGCGATGCCGCGGGTCCCTACACCGGCTACGACCAGCCCACTTTCTGGGCCATCAGCGGTTCGGAAAATGGTTCCCCGGGCCAGCCCGACACGGATTTCGCAAATGACTTCACCGGCTGGCGGTGGGATCATTTTACCAAAGCGGAAATCACTCTGCCGGACGGCAGTGAGAATACCGCTCTTGCCGGCGCCTCTGCCGATCCGGACAACGACGGACTCAGCAATGCCGGCGAATACGCCTTTGGAGGTGATCCCCGCGTGCCGGACGCCGCCGGCGAACTGCGGCTTGGCAGTGTCACCATTGGTCCGGATACCTTTACGACGGTCACTTTTTCCCGCCGCCATAAAGCGCTGGATCTGACTTACGAGGCTCAGTTTTCCGCGGACCTTGTCACCTGGACCTCCAGCACTCAACTAACTGGCTCCGTCACCAATCCGGTGAACGGAATGGAGGAGGCCACCTTCCGGGACACGGCTCCCGCCGGAGCCGGCCACCGGTTTGTCAGGATCAAAGCCAGCCTGCCCTGAGCTGCTCTCACGGACTCAAGTCCAGGCACACCAGCCGGCCGCGGTTGTTGCGGATGAAAAGGCGGCGGTCGCTGAAGGCCGGAGAAGCGTAGACATCGGCGGGGAGCGGCTGGAAGCGGCCAAGCTCCCTGTAGCCGGCGGGGCTGGCGTCCGCGAGGATGACTTCTCCCTGCTGAGTAACGACGATCAGTTTTCCACCCGCGACGATCGTCTGTCCGCGCTCGTTCCCGACGCGTTGAGACCATGCGATGCGTCCTGTGTTCCATTCAAGGCACTGCAGCATGGCGGACGCCTTTGCCTCGCCGCTCACAAAATAGAGATGGTCTCCAAAAAGGACGGGGCTCTGAAACTGGAGCATCAGTTCTTTGTTACTCCAGACCATGCCCGTTTTGACATCGAACATCGCAATCCCCGAGCCGTAACCCGAGCCGATAAAAAACTGTCCGTTGCGATGCACGGGCGTGGCCGCGTTCACATCCACGCTGGTCTTCCACGGATGGCGAAAAAGTTCTGTGCCGTCGCGGGGATTGATTCCCACGAGACCGCTGGCATTGAACAGAGCGACGCCGCGCAGGGAGGGACTGCTGAAGATGACAGGACTGGCGTAGGCGGCGGGATCGGTGCCGCTTTGCCAGAAAATTTTTCCCGTGAGCTTGTCCACAGCGGCCCGGCTGCTGCCATTGCCGCCAGGCTCCACGACGAGCATGTTGCCCACCACCAGCGGACTGCCGGCCCAACCCCAGCGCGGCATGATGCCTTTGAAAGCGGTCTCCAGATTCAGTTCCCACATCTTTATGCCGTCCACGGCGTTCCAGCAAAAAAGCTGACCGCGAAAGCTCAGCGTATAAACACGATCTGCATCCACCACAGGTGTCGAGGCGGGGCCGCCAGTCCAGTTGGCGGCATCGGCTTCGCAGTCATAGGTCTGACGCCACAGTTCCTTGCCGGTCTCCGCATTGAGACAAATGACAGATTCGGTATTCCCCGCCTTATTGCTGCCCATGGTGAAAACGCGGCCGGCGGCCACCGCACAGGACGCGGCACCGTTGCCCAGTTCCGCCTTCCAGAGCAGCGGCGGTTCCTTCGTATTCCAGTCCACGTTCCAGCCTGTTTCCTGAGAAACGCCGCGGCGCTTTGGCCCCATGATTTCCGGCCAGTCGCCGGCGGAGGAGGGCCGGGCACCCCAAAGCAAAACGACGAGCAGCGGAAGAAACCGGAATCGCATGGTTCATAACACCTGGCATTGATTCACTGGCCTTGAAAGCAATCATTCGCCGGAGAGATGCGGCGCCGGCATGCGTATCCTGCATTGCCAATGCAACGGGAAACGGTACGCTGGCATTTCATGGACTTGACTGCACCGGTATCCACATTGTCGTCGCTGCCCGGCCTTGCACTCACGGCATGGGAGGGTACAGCGCGTGCTGCTTCCGATACCATGCCCCTCCCTGCCCAACCCTTTACACTCTGGCTGTCGCCGGATACCTGGCCAAAGCCCGCCCTGCGCCTGCCGTCAGCGGCTTTCACTCTTTGGCTGGACCCGGAAAAATGGCCAAAACCGCGACTCCGGCTGCCGGGCAACGGGACGACGCTTTGGCTCTGTCCCGACTCGTGGCCCAGGCCGAAACTGAAGTTGCCCGGGATGGGCACGACGCTTTGGCTCAACGAATCCGCATGGCCAAAGGTGCCTGAAGCGCCGGTGGTGGTTGAGGAATCGCCGGCAGTGGAGGAACCTGTCGCCGCACCGGAGCCTGAGCCTGTCATCGTGGAGGAGGTGCCGCCCGTTGTCGAGCCAGTCGCCGTTTCCATTCCTCCTCCGGAACCTGTCACGCCTTCCGTCCCCGATCTCCAACCTGTTATGACTGCCCCTATCAAACTCCCCGCCAACGGATTCACTCTCTGGACT
>DATAIE010000046.1:0-5643 GCA_036262875.1 Verrucomicrobiales bacterium | reverse complement strand
CCATTTTGGAGGCGAGCGTGGCCAGTTTGGCGGTTTGCGCTTTCAGTTGAGCGTTTTCCTCCTCGAGGACGGAGATTTTCCGCACCAGTTCCTGAGTGGCGCTGATGTTCAGCATGCTCAGCGCATCGTAGTCCACCGCCCGCAGATCAGTCACCTGACGGCCATAGACGAATACCTTGCCGGCATTGACTTCCGGTTTCAGTTTTACGGTAAAGCTCTTCGCTGCGGCTGCCGTTACGGTGGCAAATTCCGGCTCACCGTTTGCCAGGAGGAGCTTCACCTTCGTTCCCGCTTCAAGGTGGTGCGGCGCTTCGACGCTGATTTCGAAAACTCCGTTGCCTTTTGCCGTGCCTTTGCCGGCAGCAAGGACATCCGGAAGGTAGCCGGTTGTTCTTGAGATCGCCTGCGGATAGATCTCCTCCACCTGCTGGGCGATCACTTTTTTGATCTCGCCGCTGCCCGCTCCCGCCGGATCCTTCATCCTGTAATCAGTGATCCGGATTTTTGACAGCGTCTCCAGGTCGGACGCTGCGTTGGACACGCGGAGGACGTTTTTCAGGCGGCTGTCCGAGGGAGTGACGTTGCTGGTTGCGACGATCGCTCCGCCCGCCACTACATTCCCCTCGGCGACGATCGCATTTGTGGCGTAGATGCTGAAGCCCATGGCGATGCCGGCATCGGCAACCAGGGTGGTGTTGGCGGAGGTAAACTGCCGGTTGCTGGCGACATTGCCCGCCACATTCCCGCGCACCACCAGCCTTGCCTCCGTGGGATCCACGTCGCCGATTCCGACATTTCCATCTTCGTCAATGCGCACACGCTCCAGGGGGCCGGCGCCGGCGCATGTCAGGAATCGCAGAGCGGTTTGAGGTCCGCCGCTGAAACCCCGGTGCAGCACATCCATACCCGTGGGATTGGCTTGAGCGCCGCCCGGCTGCGACTGTACGATAAAGCGTCCGAAGACCTCGTTCACCGCCAGTCCGGCGTTGTTGGACGCGCGGAGGACGACTTCCGGAACGAAGGTGCCCGTGGGGTTGGCCCCCGTGCTGGCCACCAGCAGCGTGGAGTCCCAGTTTTGGGAGCCGTTGCCTTCAAGGGTCAAGCGCCAGAGTGGGTTGATCGTGCCGATGCCGGTAAACCCCTGGATGATGGCGCCGTTGAGCGGAGCCACGGTGCCGGTAGTGCTGGTGTAGGCCGTATCGCCGACCGCCAGACCGCCGGCGGCGGTAGAGCCGTTGACGCTGAGTTTGGACTTGGGCGTGGAGGTGCCGATGCCGACGTTTTGCGCCGGGGCAGTGGAGGCCGCGAGCGCGGCTGCGAGAATGCCCGAGCGAAGGTTGATTACGAGGTTCGATTTCATGTAGTTGGGTCAGAGTGGGTAAAAAGGCATTTACTGGTCGAGGGCCACGGTGCGGGTGGTGCGGCTGCTCTTTGCCTGGATGGCGGCGACGGTTTTCTTCAGCGCCTCCATCTCGGAGGCCATGCCGGCCAGCTTGTCGTTGGCGGCCTTGAGCTTTGTGTTCTCGGCCTGGAGAGCGGCGATCTTTGCATCCTGTTCAGCGGCCCTCGCATCCTGCTGCTGCTTGAGTTCCTGGATGGCGTTCACGACCACCGGAGCCAGGCTGGCATAGTTCATCGTATAGAGGCCGGAGGCTGGATTTTCGGGCTTTTCCACCGCTTCCGGCACCACCCGCAAAACCTCCTGCGCCAGGAAGCCGATTTGGTGCTGTTTGCTGGAGCCCAGCTTTACTTCGCCGGCCGTGATGGACTCCGGCGCATGGAAGTCATAGGCCCTGGGCTTCAGCGCCATGACTTCCTTCAGGCCGTAGCGCAGCGGCTGGATGTCGCGCTTCGTCCGCTCGTCGGACACCTGCACATAGGCGCCTGCCGCGTTGATGGAGGCGATCAGATTTCCGGCGGCGGGAGTTCCTGTGAGCGGAACGCGATAGAAATCGAAGGCGTTGCCGCCGCCGGTTCCCGAATAGTTCACAAATTCCCCGACGCCCTGCCCGGGTTTCAGACCGGCGGAATTCCATCCGATCGACATGCAGTTGGAATTGCCGGGGAAGGTGCCCCCGGTAACGGTGGCAATCCCCGTCACATGCAGTTTGGTCGTGGGAGCCACATTGCCAATGCCCACCTGGCCGGTCACGGTCTCAATGAAAACCTGGGGAGTAATGTTAGTGCTGGCGTAAAAGGCCAGTCCCTCCTCCGGACCTCCCGGGTTCTTATAGTAAAACATCCGGCCATAGTTGGTGCCGCCGGTCAGATTGTTCATGACATCCACGTATCCATTGACCGTGATGGCTGATCCCTTGCCCGGACCGTCGCGAAATGTCCGGATGCCGCCGTCCGTACTGATGATGGAGAAGGCGGTGCCGTCGGTACTGGAGCGGCGGATGCCGCCGTCGACGACATGCAGCAGGTCCACCGGAGAGGGAGTGCCGATACCGGTGAATCCCTGGATGATGGCGCCATTGAGCGGAGCCACCGTGCCGGTGGTGCTGGTATAGCTCGCATCCCCCACCGCGATGCCTCCACTGGCGGTGGTGCCGTTGACACTGAGTTTGGACTTGGGCGTGGATGTTCCAACGCCCACATTTTGGGCCGAAGCGAGGGAGGGGAGGAGGGCCGCGGCCAAAAGGCTCACTGCCGCCCGGGAAACACGGGTGGTTTTCATGGTCGGTTTTCTGATGAACGTTAGCGCGTGATTACTGTTGAGGCGGTGCCTCCGGGGCGCGTGCTGTTGATGAGTTTTTCAAGGCTCTCCATCTTCGTGGACAGTGTCGCGAGCTTCTCCGTCTGGGCCTTGAGCCGGGCGTTCTCGGCTTTCAGCGCGGCGATCTCCGCGTCCTGCCGGGCGCCCTTCTCCTCCATGGCGGCGGCCTTTTTCGCCAGTTCCTGCGTGGCACTGATGTTCAGCATGCTGAGCGCATCATAGTCGACGGTGCGGAGGTCATCGATTTGCCGGCCATAGACGAAGACTTTCTCACCGTCCGCGGCATGCTTCAGCTTTGCGGTGAAGCTTTGGTCTGCAGACGTCTCGACCACAGCATACTCGGCGTCACCTTTGGCCGTCATCAGTTTTACCCTGGTGCCGGCCGCCAAATGATGAGACGCCCCCAGTTTGATTTCAAAGACGTCCCCGCCCCTGGCCATGCAGGTGCCGGGAGACTGAATGTCCGGAAGGTAACCGGCGGACTTCGTGACGGCACGGGGATAGACCTCCTCGACCTGCTGGGCGATCACCTTTTTGATTTCACCGGCTCCGAGAACCGAGGGGTCCTTCATCGTGTAGTCCGTGATCCGGATTTTTTGCAGAGTGTTGAGGTCCGCCGCGGAATTGGATTCCCGGACGATATTCTTCAGGCGGCTGTCGGATACGTTGAGCGTGTTCGCGGCGATGACCGAGATGCCGGCGATAAGGTTCCCCTCCGCGACGATGGCTGAAGACGCATAGATGCTGGGAGCGATATTGAACGTGCCGGCAACGTCCAGCAATCCGGCGCTGTTGAGACTGAACTGAGTGCGTCCGCCGGTGATGGTTCCCGCTTCTGCTCCGCGGACGACGAGCCTCGCCTCTGTGGGATCACTGTCGCCGATGCCGACGTTTCCGTTCTCGTCGATCCGCACGCGCTCAAAAGAGCCCCCGGCTCCGACCGTGCGAAGACCGATCGCGGTGAGCGGATCAGAGCCCGAAAAACCGCGGTGAATGGCGTCGAGGCCCGTGCTGTTTGCGCCGGTGCCGCCCGGCGTGGACTGTATGATGAAACGTCCGTAAATCTGATTCGCCGCCAGACTGGTATTGTTGGCGGCCCGCAGGATCACCATGGGAGCAGCGTTACCGGTCGGCACCGGGGCCAGGCTGTTGACGAAAACCGCGGTATCGAGGTTCGTGGATCCGTTTCCCTCCACATGCAGGTGCATCAGCGGGTTGATGGTGCCGATGCCGGTAAATCCCTGGATGAGCGCGCCGTTCAGCGGAGCCACGGTGCCCGTCGTGCTGGTGTAGGTCGCGTCACCCACGGCGATACCGCCGGCGGCGGTCGTTCCGTTGACGCTGAGCTTGGACTTCGGGGTGCTGGTGCCGATACCGACGTTTTGAGCGCTGGCGGTGGAGGCAGCAAAGGCGGCTGCCAGCATGCCGGCGCCCAGATGAATCAGGATGTTTGTTTTCATGTTAGGATAAAAGGAGCAGGGAACGGATCATTGATCGAGAGCCACGGTGCGCGCGGTCTGCCCGCCTTTTGGCTGCATCGCAGCGACGGTCTTCTTCAGGGTTTCCATCTCGGCGGCCATCCCGGCCAGTTTGTCGTTGGCGGCCCTGAGCTGTGCGTTTTCGGCTTTGAGTTCCGCCACTTCTTTCGCGAGTTCCTGAGTGGCGCTGATGTTCAGCATGCTCAGCGCGTCGTAGTCCACAGCGCGGAGATCCTCAACCTGGCGCCCGTAGACAAAGACTTTGTCGCCATTGGCGGCCAGTTTCGATTTGGCGGTGAATTCTTTGTCGCGAACCGTTTCCACGGTGACGAATTCCGGCTCTCCGTTGGGAAGGAGGAGTTTCACCTTTGTTCCCGCCTCCAGAGGGTGCGGAGCATCCATCCGGATTGTGAATACGCCGCCGTCCTTTGCCGTAATGACTCCGGAAGACTGAATATCCGGGAGGTAGCCGCAGGTCTTTGATATGGCTTCCGGGTAGACTTCCTCCACCTGCTGTGCGATGACCTTTTTGATCACACGGTTGCCGGTGAAGGTGCGGTCCTTCATCGTGTAGTCTGTGATCCGCAGCTTTTGGAGCGTCTGCAGATCGGCGGCGGCGTTTGACGGGCCGACGATGTTTTTCAGCCGGCTGTCCGAGGGAGTGAGGCTGCTGGCGGCAATGACCGATCCGTTGGCAACGACATTGGAGCCGGCCGCGATCACGTTGGACGCGAAAATACTGATGAGAGGACTGAAAGCCGGCTGATTGCCAAGGTTGACGCTCGCTTCATTGAAGGCCTTTCCCGCTCCGCCCGAACCACTGACTCCTCCCCGGACGACGAGCCGGGCCTCGGTGGGACTGGTGTCGCCAATCCCGAGATTTCCGGCGGTGAGGCGCATGTATTCGGTGGTGAGCGGATCGTCGAAGTCGGCTCCATGGGCCGCCCAGATAAAGGTTCCGGCATCGGTGTTGTTCGAATCAGCGATGAATCCCAGGTAGGCAAAACTCTTCATGGTGAGGAAATGCCCCGTGGCGCTGGGGAGCAAACCCAGCGACGCCTCGAGTCCCTCGCCGGGACTTCCGAAGTAGTAGCCGTAGGAGTTCGGAACTCCGGTGGCGGACGGCAGGTCGATGACGACACTGCCTCCCGTGGCGTCGAATTTTGCATCTCCGCCATAGATTTGACGGGTGGCGGTCCTTCCGGCCAGGACGGATCCCTGGAACATGGCGCCGTTGAGCGGAGCGATAGTGCCCGTAGTGCTGGTATAAGAGGCATCGCCCACGGCGATGCCTCCGCTGACGGTGGTACCGTTGACGCTGAACTTGGACTTCGGCGTGGAGGTGCCGACGCCTACATTTTGAGCGCTGGCAGCTCCGGGAAGGAAAACGGTTACCAGAAGGCTGGCGGCCACAGACGTGAAGAGAGTCGTTTTCATAGGTTCGTA
>DATAIE010000045.1:0-3126 GCA_036262875.1 Verrucomicrobiales bacterium | reverse complement strand
GTTTTTGTCCGGCGTGAACAAAATTCTCCAGCCTACAATTTCCGGGCCTGATTGAGAGGAAGAGCTGGCGGAGTCATCGTGTCGACACTCCGGTGGCAGGCGACGCACTGCGTCTGAATGACAGGCCGAACGGTTTCTTTGAAGGCCAGGGGGACCGGCGCCCCGGGCATGGGCCAGAGGCGGCTGGCGGTGAAGAAAATGACCGCCGCGGCCACGGCTGCTGCCAGCCACCATGCCGGGTGGGGGATGATCTTCCTCCGAACGGGCACCGGCTCCGCCAGGACCGCGCGGGTGCTCTCGTCCTGCGTGAGCCAGGCGTGCAACTGCACCAGCCGCGCAAACTCGGCTCTCGCCGCGGCATCCGAGGCCAGGAGGTCCAGCACAGACTGCTCGCCGGCGGGGTCCAGCGTGCCGTCGAGCATCGATTGAAGAAGGAATGAATGAGTGGAATTGGCATTCATAACGGCTGATGGGCTGGGACGGCGGTGGTCCGGTTGATGCATTCGAGGAGGTTCTGGCGGGCGCGCCAGAGGATTTGAGAAACAGCGTTGGCAGGCAGGTCGAGCGCGGCACCGATATCGTCCACGCGCTCGCCGTGGAGGTAACGGCGCACCACCACTTCCCGCTGGCGGGCGGGCAACTTTGGCAGGCAGGCATCCAGCGCGGCATGCCGGGCCTCCGCCGCCGCATCCGCTTCGTCCATGGCTGCCGCCACGCCGTCCAGGAGTTCATCGTTAAAAATCAGCCGCTCCCTCCCTTTGCGCTGCCGCCACGACAGAAACTCGAACTTTGCCACCCGGAAGGCCCACGCGCTGAAACTGGTGCCGGCTGCAAAGTCCCCGGCCTTTTTCCACAGCACCAGATTGGTCTGCTGCAGCACGTCCTTCGCCTCGGAGGCGTCCCCCGTGAGCGCGATCAGCCATGCCAGCAGTCGCTGCTGGTGGGTATCGAGGAGGGTCGTGAAAGCGGCGTCCGGAGCCGTCCGGGGATCGGGCATGAGAAAGGCGGGCTTTTTCAGGTACAGCACACCCGTACGAATTCTTACGCAAAATCGACGCGATCCGAAGTCCACCAGACCGGCATTTCAGCTTGCGGACCCCGGTTTCGTCGTTTCTTTGAACGCTTCGCCGGATTCGCTGTCTCACGTCGATTCCGTAACTCTTCTCTATCCTCAAACCATGAAAATTCGCAACCTCCTTACCGCTCTCGCTGCCACTCTGCTCGCGACGGGCTCCGCCTCCGCCCAGACGCAAATGAAGATCGGCATCGTCGATATGAAGCGCGTCTTTCAGGAATACTATAAGACCAAGGATGCCGAGAAAAAGGTGAACGAGGATAAATCCAAGGCCAAGAAGGACCTCGACCAGCGCAACAACACCTACCAAAAGCTCATCGATCAGTGGAACGAGGCTTCCAAGATCGTTCAGGACAAGCTGGTGAATGCCGAGCTGAAGCAGCAGAAGAAGGCCGAGGCCGACAAAATCGCCTCCGAGATCAAGGCGCTGGAGCGGGAAATCGATGAATTCCGCCGCCGCCGCGAGCAGCAGCTCCAGGAACAGGTGATGCGCATGCGCAAGGGCCTGCTGGACGACATCTCCCAGCGCGTCGAAGAAAAGGCCAAGCTGGACAACTACGACCTCGTTTTCGACAAGTCCGGCGTGAGCCCGTCCGGCGTGAAATTCCTCCTTCACTCGAAGGATGCCGTGGATTTCAGCAATCAAGTGCTGGCCGAGCTGAACAAGAACGCGCCGAAGGAATCCCTGGCTCAGCCGGCTCCTACCGGAGACAGCGAACTGACGCCGAAATAAGCCGCTCTCCGGCCTTCAATCCGAAATCCTTCCGCACTGCCCGTGGAAATCACGCTGGAGCAGCTTGCTGCGCTGACACAGGGAACCATCCTCAGTGGTGACGCACAGCTAAAGCTGACTGGATTTGGCGGTCTGAGGGAATCCGGACCGGGCGATGTGAGCTTTTGCGGAAGCGAGCGTTTTCTAAACGATCTGCGGAAGACCCGTGCCTCGGCGGCGCTGGTCACGGCGGGATTTTCGGAAACGGTTCCGGGGGTAGCTCTCGTAGCCTGCGAAAACGCGGCGGCCGCTTTTGAGGAGGTGGTCAAACGGTACATGCTGCCGCCCCGTGAGTTTAAGCCCGGCATTCATCCCTCCGCCGTGGTCCACGGGGATGCAAAACTGGACCCGTCCAAAGTCTCGGTCGGGGCCTGTGCCGTCATTGAGGCGGGTGCCGTCATCGGAAACGGCACGGAGATCGGGCCCGGAACTGTGGTGGGCGAGCAGGCCGTGATCGGGCGCGATTGCGTTCTCTTCCCGCGGGTGACTGTCTACCGCCACTGCCTGCTCGGCGACCGCGTGCGCCTGCATTCCGGCGTAGTGATCGGCGGAGACGGATTTGGCTATGAGTTCACCGATGGCCGCCACAGCAAAATCGATCAGGTGGGCATCGTCCAGATCGACAATGATGTCGAAATTGGAGCCAATACCACCGTGGACCGGGCTCGCTTTGGCCGCACATGGATCGGCGAGGGGACAAAGATCGACAATCAGGTGATGATCGCCCACAACTGCATGATTGGGAAACACGTCATCGTCGTGGCCCAGACCGGCATTGCCGGCAGCACCCGCGTGGGCGACTACAGCGTCATCGCCGCCCAAGTGGGTATCGGCGGGCATCTTGAAATCGGCCCCCAGGTGACCATCACCGCCCGGGCCGGGGTGACCCGCAATCTTCCCCAAAAGGGAATCTATTCAGGTCACCCCGTCTATCCCATCAAGGTTTATCAGGAGCAGCAACTCAGAACCCGGAACCTGCACGAACTCTTCGAACGCGTGCGACAACTCGAGGAGGCCGCTGGCAAAGCCGGCGCGCCGGCGATGGAGGATTGAGTCCTTTCGTTCGCGGAGGCTCCAAGGGTTGGCGTATGCCCGCACGGATCACCCGCGCCCGCGGCGCAAGCGCGCGCAACCCCTTCGTTGACGTTATCCCCGGCAGCGCTCCAATGCCAGACATGACCCTGCGCGATCTAAAGACGCTGCTCCTTCTGCATCCTGCCAAGTCCTTCCGCCTCCTGCTCCCGCGCGGCGAACAGGTGCCCGTCTCTTTTCATATCAC
>DATAIE010000044.1:0-4750 GCA_036262875.1 Verrucomicrobiales bacterium | reverse complement strand
CCTTTGGGTCCGCGTCCTCTCGGGTCCGAGGGGTCCGTGCCGGGCTTGTCGTTGTTCACTTCGACTTTCGGGCGTTTCGGCGGCCCGTCGGTGCGACCCGGCGTATCTGCGAATTTTGACAGAACGGGGGATCTTGGGATCTTCACTTTTTCAGGCTGCGCTAGGTCAGCCTTACTGTTCTTGCCGGGTTTAACTTTGGCCGGTCCCGCGGCGTCCTCTGTCCTCGCAAGCTGTTTGCCGAAATTGCGCATTTCACGTCCGCGCGTTTCGAATTTCTGACGGTCGTCATCATTCACCGGCTTGAATTTCACGCGGGCATCCTTGCTGGTGACAAACTGCGCGAGCGGAGTGACCAGAGGTCCATCCCCGCGTTTGATGCGGTCGGGACGCGCTTCAAACTTTTGAAAAGCGGCGAGAGTGTGCGGGGGCCGTTCGTTACGGTTGTCACGGAAGAAACGGAAGTCCTCGTCGCGCTTGCGCTCCCAGTTGTCGTCCGACCGGTTCAGCCAGCGCTGGTGCGCGAAGATCGGGTCGTAGCCGTGCCGCCCGGAGAAATAGGTGTGGGAAGAGAAATACCCGGACTTACGGTACTCGGGAGCATAGTAATCTCCGAAGTAGTAGTGGCTGGTGCGGGGGCGAAGAAACAAGTGGTTGAGAAACGCGCTCGTGCTCACCACTACGAGCGGACGATAGCGGTAGCCCGGACGCGAATAGAAGTCCCGGTGGAACCGAACGGGGGCGAAGAGACATCCGCGCCGGGGAACATCATAGTCCCAGTAGCCGTCCACGAAAACATAGCCGTGGCGCGTCCAGACATAGTGTGCCGGTATCCAGTCCCAGTCCGGTTGGCCTGCGTCCCAGTATCCAGGGCGCCAGCGGTAGCGGTTGCTGTTCCAAAGCCAGCTTCCGGAAATCCAAACGGACTCGTTGGAGGGTGCGGGGCTGCTGGGACCTGCTTCGACGCTGGCGGGCGGTTCCGGCAGATACTCCACCTCCTCGGCTTCGGCATCGGCCCAGTAGCCGGAGACCCACTGATATTCGCCATCCGAGCCCTGCCAGTCACCGGGCATCCACTGGCGTCCGGGCGGGACATTCCGCCAGATGCCGCTCACCCAGAGAAACTCATTTGCCTCGTCATCCCATGCCCAGTAGCCGGGAATCCAGGTCACATTGTCTCCGTCCGGACGCTGGTCCGGCGGCACTTCTTCGATGGCGGCGGGGGGAGCCTTTGGCACCATGATCCCCTTGGACGGCTTGAAGACGATGGTTTCGGCGAAGGCCTCATGCACCGGGCCGCGGGTCAGCACTTCCGCTCCATCCGCCTCTGCCGCTTCCTGGGCAAGGCATGTCACCAGACCGGGAGGTGACAGCAGAATCGAACCCGTGACCGTGAGCAGGGCGGGAGAGGCGAGCAGGGGCAGTAAAAATCTAAACTTGCGTTTCATAATAGAATACGGGGGGATAATGGTTAGGTTAGACGGAGGGGTCTCAGGAGTATTCAAAAAGAATTCGACCGGGTCTGAGGGAATGCAGAAAACCCGCCACTGCTGCCGGAGTGCAGGTTTCTCAGCACTTTGACTCCGCTTTGGCGGGAAAGCGATGGCAAAATGCAATACTCAGCGGCTGGCGACTGCCGGGGCCGTTTCCTGTCCTGAAAGAACGAGCACGTGCGGGGAATCCTTGAGCTTGATGGTGATTCTCTCCGGGGTGCTCTCGATGACGGTACCGGTAAATGAGTCCCCTCTGTCCTGCACTTTCGCCCCCGCGAGGTTTTGGGGAGTCGAGCACGAGGCGAAAGGAAGGCACAGCAGTGCGGTGAGGAGGAGTTGGGGGGATAACGATTTCATCTCACCCCGGCAAGATGCACGGACCGTACCTGCTTTGCCCGGGGAGGGCCGGGGCACGATTGCGTCACACAATCCCTGCGCGTGCCGGAGTTTTCATCGACAGGTTGCGTTCGCCTTCATGAAAACGGTCATCCTCTTTCTCTTTTTGATCTTCCCTGCGGGTGAAACCCTGTGTGCGCAGGAGCCGGATTTGATCGTGCATCACGGCAGGATCGCCACGGTCGATTCGAAATTCACCATCGTTCAAGCCATGGCGGTGAAGGATGGCCTCATCCTCCGCACGGGGACCGACGATGAAATACTCCCGCTCAAAGGAAAGCAGACCGGCATGCTCGATCTGGGCGGCAAAATGGTGCTCCCCGGTCTCATGGATTCGCACACGCATCCGGTGAGTGCGGCGATGACGGAGTTTGATCACGGGATTCCCGACATGGAGTCCGTTGCCGATGTCCTCCGTTACTTCCGGGACCGCGCGGCTGCCGTTCCGGAGGGCGAATGGATTGTGCTTCAGCAGGTCTTTATCACCCGTCTGCGCGAGCAGCGCTATCCCACGCGTGCGGAACTGGACATTGCGGCGCCCAGGCATCCGGTGGTCTTCCGCACCGGTCCCGATGCCTCATTCAACTCTCTCGCTCTGAAGCGCTGCGGGGTCGACCGCACTTATAAGATTCCGGAAGGCACCGCCGGCCGGATTGAAAAGGACTTCCATGGTGAGCCGACCGGCATCCTGAGAAACTTCGCCAACTATGTGAAGGTCCCGGAAAGCGGTGGCGCCACGATCCCCCCCTCGGGCGCTCAAAAAGCCGCGCGGCTGAAGCTGTTGTTCAAGGACTACAATGCGGCGGGCATCACCGGCATCGGTGACCGGGATGCCAATCCGGAGTCCATCGCTCTCTATCAAATACTGCTTGCGGAGAATGCCCTGACGCTGCGCATCGCTGTTTCTCATCACATCGACACCGGCGGCTCCATTGAGGAAATCCAGGGCCGTATCCGGCGCGTGGCGGAGCACCCTCTTGCCCGTGGAAAGGACCCGTTCCTGCGCCTCATTGGCATCAAGACGTTTCTCGACGGCGGCATGCTCACCGGCAGCGCCTATATGCGGCAGCCGTGGGGAGTGAGTGACATCTACGCCATTGCCGATCCTGCATACCGCGGTGTCCTCTTCATCCCAAAAGAACGGCTGCGCCCCATTGTCGAGACCACCGTCACCAGCGGCCTCCAGTTCACCGCGCATGCCGTGGGCGACGGCGCGGTCCACACGCTGCTCGACGTATACGCCGACCTCTCCCGCACGCTGCCGGTGCGCGAGACCCGCCCCTGCCTGACCCATGCGAATTTTATGAGTGAAGAAGCGGTGCAGCAGATCGCCAAAATGGGCGTGGTGGTGGACATGCAGCCCGCGTGGCTCTATCTCGACACGCGCACCCTGGCGAAACACTTTGGCAATGAACGCCTACGCTGGTTTCAACCGCTGCACAGCCTTTTCGAGTCCGGAGCAGTCATCGGCGGCGGGTCGGATCACATGCAGAAGATCGGCTCGCTGCGGGCCATCAATCCCTATCATCCCTTCCTTGCGATGTGGGTGGCCATCACCCGCAGGGCCAAAGATTTCGAAGGCACACTGCACCCTGAAGAGGCGCTCACACGCGAGCAGGCCATCCGTTTCTACACCGCCAACAACGCCTTCCTTCTTTTTCGCGAAAAGGATACCGGCTCTCTCGAAGCCGGTAAACTCGCCGACTTCATCGTCCTCGATACCGACCTCCTCACCTGCCCGGTGGACGCCATCCGTGAAACCAAAGTCCTCCGCACTTTCCTAACCGGAAAACAAATCTACGCCCGCGACTCCTCTCAATAGCGGTCCCTCTCTGCTTCCTCTGCGATCTCTTTGTTCAAATTTCTGCCGCCATGATCCTGTTCACCTTCCGCCTTCTTCCGGCCATCCTCCTCTGCTCTTCTGTCTCCGCGGAGCCCGGCAACGACGAATCCTTCGCCCCTCCTCCCTCCGAGCGTCAGCTCCCCAAACGGATGCACTCCGCCATGAAGGACCTGCCGCGCATTACCGTCGGCCAGGCCAATGCGGACATCACCGGCACCGACAACCGCGCTCTCCAGGCCGCCGTGGAATACATCGCGGCGCTCGGCGGCGGCACGGTGGAGATCGGCCCCGGCACCTATCTCATGCGCGATTCCCTCCACCTCCGGCCTAACGTCACTGTCCGCGGCGTCAAAGACAGGACCATCCTCCGCAAGGCCGACGCGGTTTCGTCTCCGCTCGTGCGCGACGGCGACTTCGGCGAAGAGCAGGCCACCGTGAAAAACCCCGCCGGCTTCGATGTCGGCTGCGGCGTTGCGGTGTGGGACAAAAACGCCGGCGGCTTCCATACCACCGTCGCGCGCATCACGGGCCGCAACGGCAATACCTTCTCCTTCGACAAACCGCTCAATGCCGACTGCATGGCCGCCGATGCGGGCACCGCCGCCACCGTCTTCCCCGTCATCAGCGGCTACGATCTGGAAGGCTGCCGCATCGATTCCCTCACCATCGATGGCAACAAAGACCACAATCCCCCGCTCAATGGCTGCCGCGGCGGCGGCATCTTTCTCTACCGCGGCTTTGGCACCGTTATCGAAGACTGCGCCGTGCAGGATTTCCATGGCGACGGCATCAGCTTCCAGCAGTCCAATGACGTGATTGTGCGGCGCTGCGTGAGCCGCGCGAATACCGGCCTCGGTCTTCATCCCGGCAGCGGTTCCCAGCGTCCGCTCATCGAAAAATGCACTGCCACGGCCAATGGCGAAGACGGCCTTTTTCTCTGCTGGCGCGTCCGCCACGGCACTTTCCAGGACAACCTTCTCGAAGGCAACGCCCGCTACGGCATCTCCATCGGCCACAAGGA
>DATAIE010000043.1:0-5798 GCA_036262875.1 Verrucomicrobiales bacterium | reverse complement strand
TTGGGCATTTCTGGTGCATTTTGTTGCATCCCTCGCTCTGTGAGGGGTCACGCGCCAATTTTCGCAACTCGCTAATTATCAAACATGTTGGACGTTTCCCAAGGCTCTTTCTGAGCCCTTGCACTCCGGGCCTCCAGCCCGTCCATTGATACGAATTCCAATTGGAGGTCAATTCGCAAGGCTCCGCATGGCAATGCGCAAGGAGAGCAGCCGTTTTCCCCTTAGTTCTTCCGGGACACGCCCCTAAACCCGTCTGGCACACCCGCTGCAACAATAAGAGCCGAGTCTGAAATCGAACGAGCAATCAAACGAGGACAGATTCGAACACCGGCCCGCACCGAAAGGCGCGAGCCGGACGTTTTTTACCCCATCGTGATTGATCCCTCTGGCCACGCCAGCCAATCACCTTCCTCCCCCCGGGCCCCGCCCGAAAAGGACAGAGCCCTGCCTGGGACCCTCACCCAGGCAGGGCTTTTTGTTGCCGGGAAAGTGGACGAAGAGGGCAGCGATCAAGAGACAGAGGAGTGCAGATGACTGGCAGGAAAAGCTGTGTGACCTCACTCATCCCCGAAATAATCATTTGCCGCCTCAAGGATGAGTTGAGTCACATCATCACCGTTCTTCCTGAAATACAGTTCCCTGCCGAATCTCCCTCCGGTAAGGACTACGGTGTATTTATTCTTATCACGCTCGCCATCGATCTTCACGAGCACGATAGCCCCCTCTTTTCCATCAAATCCAGGAGCGTCCATTCCGGCGCGCTGATGGATGCTGTTTCCACCGGTTTGTGCCGGGATACCATTTCGGAGATCGTTCTCATGAATGCCGTATACCCTTTGGAAATCCTGTTTTCCCAAAAAAAACTCCCTCACGCATCCCAAACGGCACTGACAATACTGACAATGGACTTAAATACCCTGCATTGTCAGCATTGTCAGTGACCTCCCGGCGGGAAACTGGAGTTTTTCCCTGCGAGGAAAGGGAAGGTGGGAACCCCTCAATCCCTGGCTGATGGCCGGAAATTGCGCCCTGTCCTGCAAGGAAGGCGGAGTGGGGATTTTTCTCCAGGCGTTCTCCGGAAACGGTCTGCAAAACCTGCAAAACCTCCCCAAACCGGGGTTTTGCAGGTTTTGCGGATGGGTTTCCGGGCTTACGCGGGGCAAGCCGTGGACGCAGTGGTCCGGTCTTCCCTCATAAGCTTTCCCGTTCTCATTTGAGATAGATACATCCACCCGAATACATAAGGAAACGGGCGGATGTATCGATCTCCCGGGCCTCCTCACCGCCCGAAAAACCCGTGCAGGGCGGGCATCGATGGCAGACTGCCGGTGAAGGCGAAGGTGCCGTTCGTCCTGATCTCGCTCACGGCACTCATAAATCCGGCGATGGCGGCCTTGTAGAGGGAGGCGCCGAGGCTGATGCGGCGGACCCCGGCGGCGGCGAGGTCGGCGATGGAGAAGGACTTGTCGGGAAACCCGATCATGAAGTTCACGGGTTTCGAAACGGACGAGCAGACGGCCTTCACCGCATCCAGGGTCGGCAGGCCGGGAGCGAAAAGCACATCGGCACCGGCGGCTTCGTAGGCCTGGAGACGGGCGATGGTGTTATGGATGTCCGGATTCCCGCGCAGGAAGTTCTCGGAGCGTGCCGTGATGAGAAAAGGATACGCCTGGCCGCGCGCAACTTCCACGGCGGCGGTGAGTCGGTCCACGGCTTCCGGGAGTTCGTAGAAGGGACGCAAAGCGTCGCCGGTGTAGTCTTCGATCGAAGCTCCCGCGAGACCGGCTCCCACTGCCAGGCGGAAGGTGTCCGCGACCTCCTCCGGAGTGGCTCCGAATCCGGCCTCCAGGTCCGCAGAAACCGGCAGATCGCAGGCTTCCACAATGCTCCTGGCGTGGGCAATCGCCTCCTCCCGCGACAGCCCGCCGTCCTGGCTGCCCGCCGCGAGGGCGGAGGCGAAGCTGGATGTGGCGAGCGCCTGAAACCCCTGCGCCGCAAGCGCCCGCGCCGACCCGCAGTCCCACGGGTTTGGGATGACGAAGATTTCGCCGGAGTCGTGCAGCGCACGGAATTTGAGGGCCTTTTCGGAAACGGTGAGGGTAGTCATGGGGATTCGGTGGAAGAGGAGCCGGTGGAGAGGTGGCGGAGTTTGTCAGGATTCCGCACGAGGTAGATATTGCGGATGCGGCCGTCCTGAATCTGGAAGGAAAGAGCGCTGTCCAACTGGCCGCCCGCCCGGGCCAGTGCCCCGGGGCATCCGTTGATGGTGACCGGCTCATACTCAAAAGCGCCGCCGTGTTTTCGGCGAATGCCCAGCAGGAACCGCGCGATGTGATCCGCGCTGACGATGGGACGCCCCGCCGCCGTAACCCTGCCGCCGCCATCGCTGTAGAGGGTGGCGTCCTCTGCGAGCAGCGCCAGGAGGTCATCCATCTCGCCCGTGGCGGTGGCCCGCAGGAACTGCCCCACAATATCCCGCGCCTGGCCGGTGGGAGCCGCAGGCAGCGCCGATACGCCCGGCAGGCCGGTCTTGGCGCGGCTCACGATCTGCCGGCAGTTCGCCTCGCTTTTGCCCACGATGGCCGCGATCTCTTTGTACTCGTAGTCGAAGATGTCGCGCAGCAAAAACACCGCGCGCTCCAGCGGCGAGAGACGCTCCAGCATGAGCATGAACGCCATGGTCAGAGAGTCGGCCAGTTCCGCGGAGTCCGCGGGCGAGGGGGCTGTCTCCATCAGCGGCTCCGGCAGCCACACGCCGTAGTATTCCTCGCGCTGGCGGCGGGCGGAGCGCAGTTGATCGATGCACAGGCGCGTGATGGCGGCGACCATCCACGCCCGCGGAGACTCGATGTCCGCACTGTCCTGGCGCTGCCAGCGCAGCCACGTTTCCTGCACCATGTCCTCCGCATCCGCCACGCTGCCCAGCATGCGGTAGGCGATGCCGTAGAGCACTTTGCGATGTTCGGAAAAGGATGTGTCCATGGTGTTGTCGCCGCTTTCGGCGTCAAAGGTCGCGTCGGGGATCATCTTATCAAACGAAGCCTGGAGGCACGCTGAATCCCGCTGCGAACCGGTTCCATCCGTTGATGGCTACGATGGCCAGCGTGAGATTGACCATTTCCGTCTCCGAAAGCTGTTCCTTCACGGTATTGAAAACCTCGTCGGAGATGTGGTGATCCGCCATGCGGGTGAGCGTTTCCGCCCACAGGAGCGCCGCCTTTTCCCGGGGCGTGAAATAAGCGAGTTCCCTCCAGGCGCTCACGGTCACCAGCCGGCGCTCCTCTTCGCCAGCCTCCCGCGCCTCGCGGAAATGCATGTCCATGCAGTAGGCGCACCCGTTGATCTGCGAGACGCGCAGTTTCACGAGTTCGATGAGCGCGGGTTCCAGTCCGGTTTTGTTCGCCGCATTCTGCAGCGCCAGCATGGCCGGCAGCGCGAGGGTGGAGGCTTTCCGGTAATCGATTCGGGGGGATGGAGTGGTGTTCATACATCAGGGAAGACGGGCAACCCCCGCGGTTTGTGACAAGCGGGGCAAAAAATCTTCTCCGGGCCGCATGGGAGCACGGCACCAAAGCCCGTCGCGTCTCCGCCATAGAAAGCCGTTGCCCGGACTCTTGAGGCGGGACTATGCTGGATCTCCATGCCCGCTCCTGCCCGCATCCACCGATCTTCTGATACCGCTGCCGCGGATCACCGGAAGCCGTGCGGTATGAAGGCGGCGGGCATTACCGCGTAGGAGGGTATGGCTCAGAATATCCCGCGCGGCACCCCGGCCAGAGTACTCATTGTCTTTGCCCTGCTGGGGGGAGCGGTGGCGGTGTCCACCATTCAGGATGCGCGAAAGAATGAACTCTTTCGCGTCACCTATCCCACGGCGGTGGGGGACGACAGTTATTACAAGTCCGGTGGTGAACCGGTGCAGATCACAGTCAACGGCAGTGTCTTCAGCCTGCACGAGGTGGCGGGAGAGCGGATCCTGCGCCGGGACGACCGTGTCTTTCGTGTGCCGCTCTCCGTTCCCGTGCCGCGGCTCTACACCACCACCGATTCCTCTCCTCCCAACGAAATCCCGCCGCTCTATCTGAAAACGGCGGACGGGGAGTATCAGCGGGTGGAATTGCAGGCGGGGGCAGGGAAGAGCGAGGAAGGAGAAACGACACCGCGTTCAGCCGGGAAAAATCCATAAATTCCGGTAAAATCTGCATTCGAGGCATGGCAATTGGCATACGTGCCGCTAAAGTGAGGCAATGCCCGTCCCTCTTTCCCTTCTCAGTCTGGCGCTCGCCGTCGCCTGCCTTTCCGGCGTGAATCTCTATCTCACTGCGTTCCTCGCGGGACTGGCGGGGCGCATTGGCTGGCTGCCGGTGACCGGTGACCTGGAAGTGATAGGATGGCTCGGCCGCACCGACGCGATGACTCTCGCGGCCGTGCTGTATCTGCTGGAGGCGATCATGGACAAAATCCCGGCGGTGGACAGCCTCTGGGATGCGCTGCACACGGTGGTGCGCCCGGCGGGGGCCGTGCTTTTCATTCTGAGCCTCCTGAGCCATACGGAACCGTTCTGGTCAGTAGCAGGTGCCGTGCTGGCCGGGGTCCTCGCGTTGACCTTCCACCTCGCGAAGTCCGCTCTGCGCCTTCGCATTAACAATACACCGGGGCCGCTGGCCAACATTCTGGTGAGCATCGGAGAGGACCTGCTGGTGGCGGGACTGTTTGCTTTGGCGGTGACTCAGCCGCTGCCGGCTCTTTGGGTTTTTGCCGCCCTCGTGCTCCTCCTGTGGATTCTGTTCCCACGCCTGTTTCGCAGTGCGCGGGCGAGCCTGTTCCTCATCTGGGAAAAACTGCGGATACCGGCGGGCCTGATGACCAGCCGTGCAAAGTTGTCAGGGAAAATCAGCGCGGAACAGGATATCCTCCTCCACAGCGTGCTCACCGGGCCCTGCACGGTGGAGTGGTCCGCGCAGTGCCTTTCCGGACGTGCCCGCCGTTTTGCCGCGCTGAAACCAAATCTTTTCGGCCATCTCATCAGCGTGAAGGAGTATCCCGGATCGCTCGTGTTTCTGGGCAGACGCTGGTTCCGGCTCCGCCCGGCGGTGATTCCCCTCGCAGGATTCGAGTCGCAGCATGAGAGCGGATTCCTCAGCGAGAACGTCGTGATTTATAACACTGCTGAGAAAAAGCAGATCGTCTTCCGTTTCACGCGTGCGGAGGAGGCGCTGGCGGTGCTGCTGGAGGGGGAACTGCACGGCCAGCGAAAGCGCGCGGAGCCCCCGGTGGAGGACCTGGAGTTGCCGGCCTTTGCCGGAATTATGGAGAAGCCGAACGTCACGGAGGATGTCTTCCTGCCGCAGTTCATGCAGGACGCCCCTTTCCATGAAGCGGGAGGTCCGGCTCCCGTCTTGCCGGAAGCACCGTCCCGGCCTGCGCCCATCTCCCCCTTTCCCGCCTCCACGGAGGAACCGCCGGGGATCCCGCCCATGCCTTCCCTGACAAATCTCCCCGCCGTCGCGGACGTGCCTCCGATGCCGCCGACGGGCGTGAAATCCGAATCCTAACTACCCCTCATGTCCCGCGCTGACGCTCTCGATCTCCTCCGCCGTTACTATGCCGCCTTCAATGCCGGTGACCGCGAAACGTTCTTCAGCCTGCTGACAGAGGATGTGGTGCATGACATCAACCAGGGCGGCGCGGAGACTGGCATCGCCGCATTCCGCACGTTCATGGAGCGCATGGACCGGTGCTACCGCGAACAGATCGAGGACCTCGTGCTCATGGCCGATGACTCCGGCACGCGGGCG
>DATAIE010000042.1:0-3741 GCA_036262875.1 Verrucomicrobiales bacterium | reverse complement strand
ACCGCCCGCCTCCGCCAGGACATTCAAAAACCCCTCCGACTCCCGCCGCAGTTCCGCTTCGCTCAAGAGATCACTTCGCAGAGCATCCGAAGAAAGTTGTTCTTTCATCCAGTGGGCGAGCACCTCTGAGCGGCCGGACTGAAGGACTTCAGCAAATTTGGATGAATCGGACATGTGCTCATCCTTACGGGTTGTTCGTGTTTAGCAAGACCAATCGCCTTCGAAGCGAAATCGTAGAAAAGTGACCGCATACGCCCTCAGCCGGGGCACGGTGCAATGGAGACCGGACCGTTTCAGGCGGGACGCGTCCGGTAAAGAAGGTAAAGTTAGAGCTGACGGCGTAGTATTCCCGCGAAGTTTTCCGAGAGCTTTCCGGCCTGCCTTCCCCGCAGTGGCCCTAAGAGCACATGGTCAAATTCCGTTACTTCGTCAGCGTAAGCAGAACGTCTGCATACCATGCACAGTTCAGACCCAACGTTTCATCCAACCGGGCATCGCGTCCGCCCATATCCATTTGCGCAGAATGTATTCCCAGCAGCTTCCAGGGCAACGGTGCCACACTGCCGGGACTTCGCATCACCACTGGTGCTCCGCTGGTCCCGCGATGGGTCCGCGCATCAGTGAGAAAATAACCCTTCCCTTGAAACCGCACGCCGAACGAAGAGGCAATTCCAGCCTGCCGCACTACCGGCAGGTGGTAAAGTCCATCATGGAAGCCGAGAGGGAAGCCGGGAATTAAAAGCGCAGCACCGGTTTCGACCTCATCCAGCGATGCTTGCAAATGAGACGGCGAGAAACACGCGAGCACCACGCTCTCCGGCAATGCTGCGCGCTCCAGTTCGACCACTGCCACGTCAACCTCACCCCCTGTATCCTCTGCCTGTCGCCAGACACTTTTTCCGTCGCGGTAAAGCAAGATGGACAAGCCTGTCGACAGGGTCAGGTTTTGGGCATCCGTGTGGAGTTCGATTTCGATGCGAGTGGGGAAGTGTCTGCTGGGTGCATCAATCAGGACATGCCGTCCGGTGACCAGAAAGAGACGCTCCCCATTTTCGAAGAAAAATCCTGTCGCGCCCGTCAGCATCCGCGAGCCATCAAAAGTTGAAACCCGGGTGGTGGTAAGAAGAAGTGGGGCTATCATGTGGTTTTCCTGTTCCTGGGCGGTACGGGCCTCGGGACTCGCGAAGTGCGCAAGCGGCGTGCCATGTCCTGAACAATTACCGGTGTTCGGAGCACGGATTACCTGTGGACTTTCGGGCGTTATAGAGCGAGTCAGCTCTCATGACCGATCCGCCAGGTTTTTCGCACAAGTATAATTCTGTCCTTCAATGGGACGCGGCAACGAGCGCGATTGCACGGGATCTTCTCGAACAGAGCCGCACAGGAAAGCCCAGCCGGGAGGGTTCAGCGGCTGCCATCCTTCGAGCGGTGGACGAATGCGAAGCACGAATAATGAAAGCTTTCCCGCCGGATGACGGCGCACCCGCGAAACGCCGGGGCTGCAAGCGTGGTTGATTCACGGCGGATTCTGAACATCGGTCAGGAAATCCGACACAAAGACCTGCATCCGGACAGCAAGTTCCTCCATTGAGGGAAGGACCTCAAGGGCTTCTCCGTGGTCGTCGTTGTGATAGATTTCTCCGTCCAGCCACTCGGCGGAGAACCAGCGAGCCGGAGTCACCGCGGGTTTTCCGGTATGGCACCGGAGCATATGCCGCACTTCCACCCCGAGTCGCCCCTTGTGACAGGCCCGCTCGGGTGACCTCACCCAGGGCGGCAAAAAGCGGATCGCCACATTCCACAGCGCATCGGTCTCCCTTTCAAATTCAGTGGCATTCATAGGCTCACCGGACGTCGCCAGAGTGAACCCGCAAGAGCGCAATGTAAGTCTGATGTGTCGGGCTCACGTCGGCTGTCAGGATGAAAACGCTGCTGCCGGGAAGGGCCAGCGGACCTTCGGCGGCTTCAATGGCGCGTCACGGGCAAGCTTGGCTTGCACCAGAGTCAAGGATGGCCCTCCCGCATGCCGGCAATGATCGGTTTCCTCCGGGCGGTGAAGCACCGCCGCTACTCTTCTGCGATGGCACCGGGCTGGCGCGCCTCCGATTTTGAGCCCGGGGTTACCACTCTGCGGGCACGAGTACAAAGCGCTCTTAACTCTGGATCACCGGACTGTAGAGCAACCCTGCGAATGTTGGCGATCGACCGCCGCGCTGCTTCCCTGGCTTTCTCCGCGATCCCAGGCTCAACCTCTACGGCGTAGACGTAGTGGTGTATCGCCGAAGTGAGAAGATCGTAATGTGTTTCGTCGGCCTTGGGCATGGCACCGGGGAGATCCCAGGCAAGTTGTAGAAATTCGTCCCTTCATCCAGCCCGTGAACGTGTCGTTTTTGTGGCACGGATCAGGCGGCCAGCGCGCCTTGTTTTGCCGAGTTTTCAATGGTGGCAAGATGCAGGGACCGTGCCTTTGATCGGCGGGCCGGAGACGCGCCTGCGTGTCGCCTTTCGCCCTGGTTCCATTCTGTTTCGCCTCCCCTCGTACCACCCCGCGGTCAATCGACCAGAGATCATCCGCCCCCTCATTCTTGAATAACTTTTTATGCCCTCGAGAAAAAAAACTTCCCCCGCGCAATCTTCCAAAGCTTCGCGCCTGCCAGCGGAGACTCACCAGACAGCATCCGGCGACGCGGTTGCGCTCACCACCAATCAGGGGCTCCCGATCTCTGATAACCAGAATTCCTTAAAGGCGGGAACACGGGGTCCCGTGCTTCTGGAAGATTTTATTCTCCGGGAAAAAATCACGCATTTTGACCACGAGCGCATCCCCGAAAGAATTGTCCACGCAAGAGGGAGTGGCGCTCATGGCTACTTTCAGCCCTACGAGTCTCTTGGAGACATTACGTCGGCCCGCTTCCTTCAGGATCCAAAAAAGAGGACGGAAGTGTTTGTGCGCTTTTCAACCGTTGCCGGCGGCGCCGGCTCTGTGGATCTACCCCGGGACGTCAGAGGTTTCGCGGTTAAATTCTACACGGAAGAGGGAAACTTCGACCTCGTTGGCAACAACATTCCCGTCTTTTTCATTCAGGATGCCATGAAGTTCCCTGACATCATTCACGCCGTTAAGATGGAACCGGACAGAGGATTTCCGCAGGCGGCGTCCGCTCACGCTACCTTTTGGGACTTCATTACTCTGACCCCCGAAAGCATGCACATGATCATGTGGGCCATGTCGGACAGAGCGATACCACGATCTCTCAGAATGATCGAAGGGTTTGGCGTCCACACGTTTCGTCTCGTCAATTCTGAAGGGGTCTCCCGCTTTGTGAAATTCCACTGGAGACCATTACTTGGCGCGGCGGCGGTTGTCTGGGACGAGGCCATGAAAATCAGCGGTGCCGACCCGGACTTTCACCGGCGCGATCTCTGGGAAGCAATCGATAATGGCGACTTCCCGGAGTGGGAACTCGGGGTCCAGGTCTTCGATGAATCTACCGCAGCCACTCTCGATTTCGACGTGCTGGACCCGACAAAACTCATTCCCGAGGAAATCATGCCCCTCCGCATGATTGGCAAAATGGTATTGAATCGAAATCCCGACAACCACTTTGCTGAAACAGAACAGGTTGCGTTCTGCCCCAGCCATATTGTTCCCGGGATCGACTTTTCTGACGACCCCCTGCTTCAAGGAAGGCTGTTCTCGTATCAGGACACTCAGCTTCTTCGTCTGGGGGGGCCAAACTT
>DATAIE010000041.1:0-6305 GCA_036262875.1 Verrucomicrobiales bacterium | reverse complement strand
TCTTTGGTCATGGACTTCATCGCCTCCACCTGACGGAAGAACCCCTCAAGATCTCCATGCTCACGGCGAAGCAAATTTTCGAACCCGGGCAGGAGTGTGTAGTAGGCGGAGATGCTGTTGAGGCTCGCGTTGTTCGCCAGTTTAGAGTTGGGCTTCTTCACCGGGAGTTTTCCGGTCAATCGCTGGCGGAGTCTCCGGCCTTCCTCCTTCATCCGTGTCAGTTCCTGCTTTTTCAAGGCCCGCAGGGTTTCCACCGGATCAGCGGCATGCCGTTCATACAGCGACTTCAGATTACCGCGGGCCCGCAAAACGATCCCGACAATCTCGCGCTGAAACCGCCGCTGGGCATTGTAGGCGTTCAGTTCTTTCGTGCGGCCCTTTGATTTGAGCCACCGCACTGCGCCCTCTTCACCCACGGCGGTCGCCAGGGCCTCATTGAAGTCCGTGTCCCCGCTTAAATACAGCCTCTGGTGAGTCAATTCGTGGAAAATCAGTTCCGCCAGTTCGGCATCGCTGCGGTGAAGAAAGGTATTCAGCACCGGATCGCGCAAGTACCCCAGCGTGGAATACCCCTCCGTGCCCGCTGCATAGACATCGTAGCCCTTTGCCTTCAGTTGGGCGGCCTCCCGCTTTGCTGCCTCCTCCGTGAAAAACCCGCGATACTTTAACGATCCCACCAGCGGATACCACCATGTCTTGCCCTCGACGCTGAACTCGGGAGCGGCATACACCACCCACACCACATACTTCCGTTTCAAGTCGCAGTAGTGGTCATACTGTTTGTCGGCGGGAAGCAGGAGTTTCGCCGCCGCGAACTGTCTCAGTTCCAGCACCAGTTCCAGTTTTTGCCTGACCTTCTCCGGCGTTGCCGGATCTTTCAGCACCCGCTTTATGGGTTTCGCTCCGGAGAGGATCTGCCGCTGCCCCCGCAAAGCCTGAGCATAATAAGACACGGTCCGGCAGGAGGAAAAGACCAGCGCCACAGCCAGCGCGGTCAGTATTCTCCACCAAAAAAGTCGGGGGCTCAGGGACATGCGCGGGAGTTCTAGCATCCGAATGCCCATGCGCAATCGCCCACCCGCCACCGCCGGCGCGAATCGAAAAAGGGCTTACTCCAGAGGAAGCTCTCCGCCGCTGAAGTCGAAGTTCCTCTGCTTTTTCGGCCGCAGCGAAACGCGCCCTCCCGCGGCGCACCGCAGCGGCTCGAACACGGCCTCCGCTCCGGCGAGCCGGATTTCGCACACAACCTCCAGAAGCCGGCCCAGCTTCCCTTTGGGAAATCCCTTGTGCTTGAACCAGATCAGATACTCGTCGGGTAAATCGTAGAGCGGCACTCCTTTCGGCGGAAAGTGCTCCGGGCCGTATTTCCCGAAGGGCATATGCCAGCGCCCGATCTCCTCCAGCGCTTCCGCGAGGTTCGCCTGCCAGTCTTTGAGAAACGCCGCTTCGTCTTCCATCCTTCAGCCTCGCCACAACGACGCACCAGGTCAAACCGTGAGTTGCACCGGGCACTTGTCAGCCCGCGCCTTTGCGCGTAAGGCCGCGCCCTATGACAGAGATTTCCATGGGTGTCGCCGGCGTGGGAGCTATCGGGCAAAACCACGCCCGCGTGCTTTCCACGCTGCCTGGCGTGCGGCTGGCTGCGGTGTTTGACACGGATGCATCACGCGCCGCGGAGATTGCCTCCCGTTTTGGCACGCAGGCAGTGACGACGCTGGAGGAACTCGCCGCCCTCACCGAGGCCGTGACGATCGCCACGCCGACCGTGACGCACTATGAAACGGG
Source organism: Verrucomicrobiales bacterium (assembly GCA_036262875.1). Classification (GTDB taxonomy): domain Bacteria; phylum Verrucomicrobiota; class Verrucomicrobiia; order Verrucomicrobiales; family V1-33; genus V1-33. Next base: position 4,520 of record DATAIE010000041.1, on the reverse strand, counting down.
CAGGCGCCTCCTCGAACTCGGCCGCCACGTGCTGATCGAAAAGCCGGTGACGGACAACACGGAACAGGCCCATGAACTCGTGGCGCTGGCGAGACTGCGCTCCCGGGTGCTCCAGGTGGGGCACATCGAACGATTCAATCCGGTCATGAGCCTCATCGAGGAAGGACTCACGGCTCCGAGGTTTATCGAAGCCCACCGGCTCTCGCCGTTCCCGAACCGCAGTATCGATATCGGCGTGGTGCTCGACCTCATGATTCATGACCTGGAGATCGTGCTGCACCTGGTAAAAAGCCCGGTGGAGAGCATCGATGCTGTCGGCGTCGCCGTGCTGACGCGGCGGGAGGACATCGCCAATGCCCGGATTCGTTTTGTGGACGGATGTGTGGCCAACATCACGGCCAGCCGCATCAGCCCGGAAAAGCTCCGGAAACTGCGGGTCTTTCAAAGCGACGCCTATCTGTCGCTCGACTATCAGGAACAGCAGGGGAAAATTTACCGGCGCGGCCCCTCAGGGATTGTCTCCGAGGAGGTGTCGGTGGAAAAGGACGAACCGCTAAAACTGGAACTGGCCGCTTTTGCCAACTGCGCCCGACACGGTCTCCAGCCCAAAGTGGGAGGTCAGGAGGCAACAGCAGCGCTGGAACTGGCGATCGATATCACGAGACGCATCGAATCAGCGTGGAAGTGAGGTCCGCCGGGACGCGGAAAGAAAGGCAACCGCACTTGCGGCCTTTGCGCCCCGGGATTACGGCAGAGACAGGTCCCTTCCCTGTTCCAAACCTCCCGACTCCTATGAACCGCCGTGTATTTCTCGCTGCCTCCCTCGCCGCCGCTGCTGCCTCCAGTGTGTTCGCTGCCGATCCCCCGGTGAAGACTTGTTATGAACTGCGGGTGTACACCGCCGCCGAGGGCAAACTGGATGCGTTGCATGCCCGCTTCCGTGACCACACCTGCGCTCTCTTCACGAAGCACGGAATGACCAACGTGGGATACTGGGTGCCCCTGGAGAATCAGGACCGGAAACTCTACTACATTCTCTCCTATCCGAGCCGGGAGGCGAGGGACAAATCGTGGGAGGCCTTCCTGGCAGACGAAGAATGGAAAAAGGCGTCCGCCGAGTCCGAAAAGAACGGAAAACTCGTCAGCAAGGCGGAATCGACTTTCCTCTACACCACGGATTTTTCCCCTGCGGTGAAACCCGAGAAGCACGGTGCCACCACGGTGTATGAACTGCGCACCTACACCGCCAGCGCCGGCAACCTGCCAAAACTGCTGGAGCGCTTCCGCAAATTTACCGTGGAGTTGTTCACCAAACACGGGATGAAGAACTTTGGCTACTGGACACTGGATGAAAAGCAGGCGGATGCCGACAAGACGCTGGTCTATTTGCTCATCCACGACTCCAAAGCAGCCGCGGATGCCAGTTTTGAGGCTTTCCGCAAAGACCCCGCGTGGGTCGCCGCGAAAGAGGCCTCCGAAAAGGATGCCGGAGGGTCGCTCACGGTGAAGGACGGAGTGAAATCCATTTTCATGTCGCCGACAGACTACTCGCCCGCGAAGTGACCTCCCGATCATGCCTGCCTCCCGCCGGCCAGCGCTGACACATCTGACGCCATCCGGCGAAGCCAGGATGGTGGATATCTCCGCCAAACCTCCCCTGGCGCGCCGCGCCGTCGCGGAGGGTCATATTGCCCTCCAGGCTGAAACCATGGCGCTCATCCGAAGCGGTGAAACCCCAAAGGGGGATGTCCTCGCCGTCGCGCGGATCGCTGGCATTCAGGCCGCCAAAGAAACGGCGAGACTGATCCCTCTGTGTCATCAGTTGCCGCTCTCGTCCGTGAGTGTCGAATTCACCTTCGATGACACGGGAATTTCCATTGTCACCGCGGCAAAAACCACCGCGCCAACGGGCGTCGAAATGGAGGCACTCACCGCTGTGTCCGTCGCCGCCCTCACGCTTTATGACATGTGCAAGGCGGTGGACAAAACCATGGTCATCTCCGCCATCCGGCTCAAAGAGAAAACGAAAACCGATCCCGCCCAATCCTCCGCCGAATGAAAGTCTATCTCTATCAGGGATGTTCCACCTGCCGCGACGCCCTCAAATGGTTGAAAGCACGCCACGTGAAATTTGAAGAAGCCGCCATTCGGGAAACGCCGCCAACGGTCCCCGAACTGCGGGCAGCGCTCAAAGCACGCGACGGAAATTTGCGATCCCTGTTCAATACCTCGGGAATGGACTACCGCGCGATGGGACTCAAGGAAAAGCTGCCGGGCTTGAGTGAGGAGGAGTCTCTGGCCCTCCTCGCATCGAACGGTAATTTGGTGAAACGGCCCTTCGTAATCGATCAAACAAACGGCATCTTCCTTTCGGGGTTTAAGGAAAAAGAGTGGGAGACGGCCCTCGGTTAGCAGGATCGCATCACACCAGCGTCCACGGTTTTCGCAGGGGAATGGAACGCATGGCGTTCGCCTCCGGATCACCCGTGAACTCCTCCTTGTCAGGGTCCCATTTGAGTTTGCGCTTCAGCTTCATGGCGATGTTGCCCATGTGCAGAATGGTCGCGATTCGGTGGCCGAATTCAGCAGGACAGTAGGGATCCTGACGGGATTTCACGGCATCGAGAAAACTGCGGTGTTCGCCGCCGCGGCAGGTGGGAAGCTTGAGATCGCCCTCCTTCGGCGACCAGCGGCGAATGTCATCAGTGCTGGCCTGGAGCGGCTGATCCCATCCGGGATTCCCGACCCATCCTTCGGTTCCATTAAAGCGCAGGCTGGTGCCGCCGGACTCGATCTTCATCTCGACTCCGTTCGCATAACGATAACGGATTTTGTAGTCCACGAACGTGTTATACATGCTGCCCTCATTGACAACACCCTCGCCTTCCACTTCCACCGGCCCGGTGCGCTCCGTGTCATTTGCCCACTGAGCAGTGTCCACATGATGCGCGCCCCAGTCGGTAAGAAGGCCGCCTGAGTAATCGAACATCTGCCGCCAGCGCATGGGCTCCGTCTTCAACGGTGTATAGGGAGATTCACGCGCAGGGCCGAGCCAGAGTTCGTAGTCGAGATCGGCGGGAACGGGCGCGGTCTGCTCCGTGGGCCAGCGATTGCCGGCAGGGAGTTTGATTTCGATGGACTGGAGTTTGCCAATGCGGCCATTACGCACGATTTCGGCCATGCGGTGGTAGTTCATGAGGCTCCTGTCCTCCGTGGAGGTTTGGAAGACCGCCTTCCGCTCTTTCACAAGGTTCGACAGAATCCGGCCCTGCTCGATACTGCCGGTGGGTTTTTCGCAAATCACATCCTTGCCGGCTCGCAGAGCCATCACCGAGATCGGAACGTGCCAGTGATCCGGCGTCGAAATCATGACTGCATCGATGTCTTTGCGGGCGAGGATTTCCCGGAAGTCGCCATATTCCTGGCATCCGGGACCGCCGTAGGCCTTGTCGGTCATTGCCACGGCGCGAAGCCGGCGGCTTTTGAAGACATCGCAGACCGCAATCACCCGCGCATCCGCCTGCTGAAGAAGCATATTCAGATTCCGGCCGGTGCCGTGATCCCCCACACCGATACACCCGATCGTGATCTTTTTGGAGGGAGCCTCATCACCCAGCACCCGGCCCGGGACAATGGAGGGAAAGCCAAGCGCCGCGGCGGAAGACAAAAGAAAACGGCGGCGGCGGATAGCGTTCATGACTGCCCTGTTCCACGGCGGAACGGGCGAGTCAACGCGCCTGGCCCACGCAGAAGCGGTCAGCGAAAACAAATCCGTTTTGCCGGGGCGCCGTAAATTCCTAACGTTTTTTCCCCCGATTGGGGAAATACCCCCCGGGCATCCCCGTTCCGCGGGGCAGATTCTTCGGCATCCCCCCACCCATGCCCGGCAGTCCTCCCCCTCCCATGCCTGGCATGCCACCCATACCAGGGAAGCCGCCGCCGCCTCCCATCATGCTCATGAGGCCGCCCATCTTGCCCTTATCCTTCATCATGGCCCGCATCTGCTGGAACTGTTTGAGGAACTGATTGAGATCGTTGACGGTGTTTCCGCTGCCCAGCGCGATGCGCTTGCGGCGGCCTCCGTTGATGATTTCAGGCCGCGTGCGCTCCTTGGGCGTCATACTGAGGATCATCGCCTCGATGCGTTTGATCTTGTCATCCCCCGCCGAGGCTTTCATTTGCTCCTTCATCGCTTTGATTTGCTTGCCTACGCCGGGAATGAGGCTGAGCAGTCCCATCATCCCTCCGCCCTGAGTCAACTTCTTCATCATCTTCAACTGATCGAGGAAGTCGATGAAGTTGAAGTCGGAGGACATCATTCTCTCCATCGTCTTCATCGCTTCCTTTTCGTCGATGACCTCCGCGGCACGTTCGACAAGGCCGACGATGTCGCCCATGCCCAGAATCCGCTGAGCCATACGGTCCGGAACAAAGGCATCCAGTTGCTCCATCTTTTCGCCCACCCCGGCGTATTTGATCGGCTTTTGGGTCACGCTGCGCATGGAGAGCGCCGCACCGCC
>DATAIE010000040.1:0-9113 GCA_036262875.1 Verrucomicrobiales bacterium | reverse complement strand
CTGCTCGGTCTCTATCATGTCCGGCAGGGGGCGCATGCGAAGGCGGTGGAGCAATACCGGGCCGCGCTCGCGCTGGAGCCGGCCAATGCCGGGCTGTGGCAGCAGAAAGCCATCGCGGAGTCCCGGCTGCTGGAGTTTGACCAGGCGATCCTGAGTCTGCAAAAGGGCCTCGAACAAAAACCGGCGGAGGAGCTTTCGCTTACCATGCGCCAACTGCTGGGGCGTCTGCTTTCCCGCGCGGGGCGCACGGCGGATGCCCTCACGCTTTGGCAAAAGCTCATGGAGGAGCGGCCCAACGACGAGGCCCTGCGCGAGGACGTGCTCGATCTTCAACTCGCCGAGGGCCTGTTCGACGCAGCCATTCAGAATGCCGCCGCGCTCGTGGAGCGGACGGCGGACCCTTACAAAAAAGCGATGCGACGGCTTCAGTCCGCGGATGTGCTGGACCGTGCGGGCCGCGCGGATGCCGCGCTCGCCGAGTGGGAAAAGTGTCTCGCGGACAGCGGCACGGATTCCTGGCTGGAAAAGGAAGTGCTCGCCCGGCTGGACCGCGCCTTCCGTCGCGATGACAATGTCAGCGGATTGCGCGTGCATCTGGATGCCCTCGTGCAGCGCCAGCCGCAGCGTCAGGGCCTGCAGCGTGCCCGCGTCCGTCTGCTGGCGGAACTGGGGGAAAAGTCCGCCGCGCTGGAGGCGGGACGTGCGATGCTGGCGCTCGCGCCAGGCGATCGTTCGATGCGGGATGAATTTATCGCGTTGCTCGTGGAGGCGGGCCGGCAGGATGAGGCTGTGGCGCAGATGAACGAACTTGTCAGGCAGGCGCCATCGGACCGCGACCTGCTGCTGAAGCTGGCCAATTTGAAATTGCAGGCCGGTGACAAAGCCGGCTGTCTCGCCACCATCCTGGAGTATGACAAACTGAGCGGCGCGGATGAGGCCGCCCGGCTGCGCTCCGCGGCTCTCCTTGAGAAGGCGGGGCTTGCCACGGAGGCCGTCGCCCGGCTCCAGGCGGCGGTGCGGGAATTTCCAGCCTCCCCGGCGGTGAGTCAGGCGCTGGCGGCGGCGCTGCACAATGCGAAGCGCGGCGCAGAGGCCCTGGCGGAGTGGAAGCGTCTCGCAGCCACAGCCGGCGGCGTCGCATTGCAGGACATCGCGCGCGCCATGGCGGCTCACGGTGAAGACGAGGCCGCATGGGACCTGCTCTCTGCAAAGGCCGCACCGGATTCTTCGGACGCTCCTCTGCTCACGCAGTTCTGTCAGTTAGCCGAGCGCCTGAACCGCGCGGATGAAGCCCTGCCGCGCGTGCGCCGGCTGGTGGCTCTCGCGCAGAGTGCGCCGGACATGGAGGCGGCGCTGGACCTCGCCTCACGTCTTATCAAACGCGCCGGCCAGACGGATGACATCATTGCCTCCATCGGCGCGGAGGCCGGGGCAGGGGACCTTTGCCTCCTGGCGGAACTCATGGAGCAGCGCGGGGATTCCGTGGCCGCGGAGGCGGCGCTCCAGCGAGTGACGAAAGCGGCTCCCGCGCTCGCAGCGGCACAGTTTGTCAGGCTCTACCGGCTGCGTCAGGCGTGGCCGCAGGCCATGGAGGCGGGAGCGCGTTTGTTCGAGTCACCGGGTGGAAAAAAAGCGGGCACTGCCCAGATGCTGGCGGAACTGGCGGACCGCGCGCGCAATCCGGAGGAGGCGCTCCGCTGGACGCGCGAGTGGCGAAAGCTCTCACCCGGAGCCGCTCCCGCCGTGCTCGCCGAGGCCCGCCTGCTGCGCTCGCTCAACAAGGACGACGAAGCGCTCAAGGTGCTGCGTCTCGCTTCCGGCCAGTTTGAGGAAAACCGGGAGATTCGTGAGGAGCTGGCGCGCGTGTGCCGCGAGGCTGGCCGCACGACGGACGCCCTTTCCATCTATGCCGGACTTTATGAGCAGGCGCAGGACACGGCGCAGAAACAGCGCGTGGTGCGCGACTGGGCCCTCGCCGCGCAGGAGGCCAACCGGCTTCCGGAATTGATAGAACAGTTTGAGGAGCGCCGCCGTCAAAACCGCACCGGCACCGGTCCCCTGCTTTCGCTGGCGGAAATCTACGCGGTCAGCGGAGACCGTGAGAAGCAGCGGCGCGCCCTCTCCGACGCTGCGCGCGTGAAGCCGGAGGATGCGGACCTGGCGCTGATGCTGGCCTCCATGCTGGAGGAGGACGATCTCATCCCGCAGGCCATCGAGACACTGAAGACCGCGATGCCGCATGACAAATCGAACCGCGTGCGCCAGCGCCTCGCGAGGATTCATCTTTCCGCGGGAAATCAGGCGGAGGGCATGAAGCTCCTGGAGGAATCCCCGGACGGCGCCCCGCCGGATGCAGAGGCTGTCGAGTCAATGGCGCTCTCCCTGGCGGAGGCTGATCCAGGCCGCGCGCTCGATCTTGTGCAGGCCCGCGTGCAGAGCGATCCGGAGGACTACCGGCTGCGTTTTTTACTGGCGGTGTTTTTGAGGGAAAACGGGGATGACGCCGGGGCGTTGCGCGAGTGGGGACGGCTGCTCCAGGTAAATCAGGAGAATCTTTCGGTGACCTCCCGCCGGCATGCCCCGCTGCTCGGAGCAGAGGTGGAGCAAAAGCTCCAGCAGTTGTCCGCCTCAATTCCGGATGAAATCCTGGCCGCGCTGCGGGCGCACGAGACATCGGTCGCCACCGGTCAGAGCGCTGTGACGGCGCGGATGAGGGCTATGCAGTCGCAGTATCCCGTGCGCATGCCGGTGACGGCGCGGAGTCTTCCGGGATCACTGGCGGAGTTGCAGGCGTTGACGGTGATCACACTCGCCTCCGCTTTCAGCGAACCGGGGGAATCGCAGGATGCCGCAAAGGCCCTGCTCAAGCGCGAAGGCCGGGAGCCGCTCACCGAACTGCTCGCGAAGATGCCGGAGGGCAGTCTGGTCACCGGCCGCTATGGCCGCCACCGGGAGGACTCCGATGAGCCTTTTCCTCGGCTCGACAGTGACATCGCCCGCGGCCTGCACGCGCTCATGATGCTGGAGAGCTCCGGGCTGAAGGTGCGCAGCGAAATTTGTCAGGAAGTGTGGAACAAGTGGCACGGTTCGCATCCGGACTTCGCCCTCGCGGCGGGCATTGCGGGAGTGGGCGCCAGCGGCGGTGCCGTGGAGAAATGGGAATCGGAGGTGATCGAACGGATGGCAAAACAGGAGCGTCCCTCGCTGCTGGTCCTTTCCGGCCTGCGGCGGTTCATCAGCGGTGACGGTGCGGGGCGCGGCGACAAGGCTCAGATAGAAAAACTAGCCGGTCGCATCGCGGCCTGGATGGAGGCCCCGTGGATGGCCGCGCCCGCCATGGATGACGTGCGCCGGGAACTCACCAAAGACCTCGTGGTGGCTGCCGACAGTGAGAACTTCCTGGGAAAACTCTTTGAGCACTTTCCCGCGGGGAATGACGAGTTGCTCGCCCGGGTGCTTTCCGCCGAATGGCCGCGCGAGGAAAAGTTCCGTCCCGGCCAGTCCTTTGCCGCGCGGCAATCGGCTTCCTATATGTTGTCGATGGGCACTCCCGTCCCTTTCAATTCCATGCCGGACGGGCTTTTGACGGCCCTGTCGTGGCCGCCCTTCGTCATTCCCGGCGTCTCCCCGGTGTTTGCCGGAGGCGACCTCATCCGGAGCCTGAGTAAGGCACGGGCGGGCAGCGTGGCGAAGCTGGTGAAGATTCCCACGCTGCGCGCATGGCTGGAGGACAGGGCTTCGGATTCCGGCCATCCGCTCCAGGCCCTGACAAAACTGGCGGCGGACCCCTCGGCTGATCCGGCGGCGCTGACGCTGGCGGCCATCTCCTCCGCTGAGGTGGAAAAATATGACGCCGCCGTCTCCCTCGCCGCACGGGCGCTGGAGCGGCCCCTGCCTCCGGAGGTCCGCCGGTTGTTCAATGCGTCGCTCATCCAGTGGGCGCAGGATGCCATGGCCGCGACCGGCAGCGCGGTGCACACCGCTGCCCGCGAAGCCGCGCTCCGTTTGAGAAAAGATGCTCAAAGCATCGAGCAAAAAATGGAACTGGCGGAGGCGATGGAATGCCTGGGCCTGGGCAAAGAAGCGGCCTCCCTGTCCGCCGGCGGCGGGGGTGGAATGAACTTCCGGTTCACCCGCGCGATGTCCGGCAGCATGCGGGGTTCCGGCGCAGCCGCCATTCGCAAAATGATCGTGGAGACGGAAGAGACCTCCCCCGCTTCCATCGCCTCCCTGGCCAAACACCTGCGGCGGCATGCGCGCTACATGCTCTCTCCCGCAGGCTGGGGGCCGGAGCGGCTCCAGGGGTGGAACCAATACCGCTCGGACGACGACCGTATGGTTTCGCTGGAGGATCTTTTAAAGAAACTGAAGGATAAGGGTGGCGCGGACCCGATCCTCGCGGCGGTCGATCCGGGCCCCGGCGGCGACACCGCGCAGGTGGCCATCTTTGCCGTCATTCAGGAAGTGCTGGGAAATAAAACGAAGGCCGTGGAGCAGTACCGCCGGGCGCTCGCTGCGGGTTCTGTGGATGCGGGAGTGCGGGTGAGACTCATTATGCTCCTGGCGGAACTGGAGCCGCTGGCGGTGAAAGAACAGTTTATCGCCGTCAGTCCGGAGGGGCAGGCAAAGCTCCTCGATTTCTTCCTTCCTAACGGAAAACGGGAGCCGCTGGAGGCCGTGCTGCGCATGGCGGACCTCGCGACCGCCGCCGTGGAAAAACGGGACCCCGCCCTCACCGCGGACTACGAATGGCTCAATCGCCTCGTCACGCTGCTCCAGCAGGTTTCGGCATCGGAACGGCTGCTTCCTCCGCCGGTGCTCAAGGGCGGGAATGCGCCGGAAATTACCCTCAAGCCGCTGCCGGGACCGGAGTTGAAACCTGAGGAAAGGCTGCCGGCGAAAAAGGCGGCGCTGGAGAAACTGTGCCGCGCGCTGCTGTCCGTGCCGGGCTCGGCAGGGCTCGCATTCTCCTCCCTTCACGCGGCGGCTCCGGAGGCGGATTTTGTCAGGGAAGCGGTGACAGCCTGTGTGGCGGAAAGCCGGCTTTCGGTAACATGGGTCTCTCCCTCCGCCCGGCAGCAGACTCAGCGCAGCCTCTCCCTGCTGATGTATGGCCAGTCCGCCGAAGAGACGGTGGAGGTTCCGGATCCGGATAATCTTCTCTCGTATCTGCTCGACACGGCTGTCAAAAAGCAGTCTCCGGCATTGCTGCGGGATACGCTCATTCCTGCTCTGGAAAAAGCGGGATCCAGCCGCGCGGCGGAAAAGGTCTCGCTGCTGGCGGACCTTTATTTCAACCCGCCGGAGCAGGCAGAGGGGCTGGTGAGACGGCTCATCGCGACGGGTGGGGAGTCCGCGTGGAGGCAGACCATCCGCGGTCTGACGCAGCGGCATCTAACGGTGGATCCCGCGCCGCTGCTCATTGCAGACATCGGTCGTGCGCGCACCAGGCCGGACTCGCTGGAAATCCTGACGGGAGCCGTGGTGGACTATTGCGACTGGCAGTGTGCGGAGGGCCGCGCGACCGCGGCGCGTGCGGTGCTGAGCCGTATCGTGGATCAGCTCGCCGGCACCGGCCGGCAGAGAGTGGCTGCCCTCAAGGCCGCCATGCACAGTTCCAGTTACCGCTCGCAGCAGTCGACATCCTACTTCGTGACGGCAGCCGCTGCCGCGGTGCCGCCCCCGGTTTCGTTGATCGAGATGCTGCGCCGCCTTATTCAATCGCGTCAGTCCGCGTTCACCGCGCTGGACGTGCTCTACACGGAGATCCTGCCTCAGCTTCCCGCGGAGGACACTGCGGCGCTTTCCACCTTTTTGGAACTGGAGGGTGCGGCATTTACGAAACCGGAGTTCTTCGCCGTCGCGGAGAACTTCCAGCCGTTTCTGGCGGGCAGCCCGATGCTGGCGAATTTGGACAAATTCCGCTCCTTCGGCACCGCGAAGGGCGTTTTTATGATGGTCATCAAAGCCATCCAGGGCATGAGCGCGGACGAGCGGAAAGACGTGATGGCCTTCCTCGCCCGGCAGCCCGCGGGCTTTGGGCGGGATGTTCTCGTGGCCGCCGGCACGGACCGGTGGGGCGCCAGCCCGCTCAATGCAGCGGGACCGCATCTGGATAAAATCAAAGCGCTGCCGCCGGCCTCCCAGGATGAAATGGTGGAGCTGTTCTCCGAACTCGCGTCCGGACGCGACCGTGGAAAACTGACCGATGCCGGCGTGGCACTGCTGAAGTGGGTGCAGCAGCAGGAATCCATGATGCTCAATGCGGACCGGATACAGAGTATCGATGCGTATTTGAATACACGCGCCGGTTCCGCGGGGAATTCGATCTTCGGAAACAATCCTGCGGATGGGGGAGGACAGGTGCTGGAAACCGCCATCAAGGGAATGTCCCCGCGCGCCTATGACGTCGTGCGGCGCACCGCCGTGCTCGCCCGCGCGAATACTCCGCAGCAAATGACTACCCTCCTGCTGGGAGGCCGCGGCGGTGGCATGGAAATGTTCCCGCTGCCGCCGGACCGCAGCGCCTTCCGCCTGGGCGTCATCACCAATACGCTCTGCACCTCCGACCGGCGCGCCCCGCTGTTCAGTGAAGAACTGCGGGTAGCCATTCCGCGCACGGTGCGGTGGATTACCGGCAAGTGGCAGGGCACCACGGAGGAGCGGCTGACCGCGCTGGTGACGGCGCTTTCACCATATGTGAAGGAGGGCGAGGCCAGCGTGATGCTGGAGGCCTTTCCCCTGCCGGTCACGGAGGACGAAACCCCGGAGGTCCGCGCCGCCATGCGCAAGGCGGCGCTCGCCTGGTCCGCCGGTGCCGGAAAGAGCCTGCCGCGGCAGGACATCGTGCGGGAAATCGCCGCCGCCGCGGGGCTTGAGCAGTTCGTGGAAACGCATCCTGGTGCGGCGGGCATCATGGAGGAGGCGGCGCTCCCGCCGGAGCAGGCACACTATTTGTCTGTCCTGAAGAATGAGGAACTCCCGCTGAGTGCCCGCCTCACGGTGGCCAGTGTGCTCGCCGATTTCGCCGGCCCGTGGCTGGAGCCGCCGCTGGTGGCCCAGGCGGCCACGGTGCTCGACAAGGCGCTCGCGAACCGGCGTCCCTTTGACCGCTGGCAGCGTCTCCGTATTACCCTCGCGGCAGGGCGGAGTCCGCGCCATGCCCTCACCGATGCCGCGGTGCAGTCGCTGCGCAGCCGGCTCTCCCTCGCCGGTCTCGACCTCAAGAGGAAAGAGGACCGCCTGGACGCCAAGGCACTGCTCCTGCTCACGATGCGGGACCCTAACAACAGTGGGTTCGTCAAAACGATGGCGGCGCTCCAGGAGAAAGAGGGTGATCCCGAGGTGCTCGCCATGGTCCTCCGCAGCGGCCAGGAGGAACGCACGCAGAACGTGATCCGCGATACGGGCTCGAAGCTGTACAATAGTGAGAAAGTGGACGGCATCGAGGTGTTTGATGCCCCGCTGGCCGCGGCCCTGGAGAAAGCGGTGGCGGCGGAGAAGGATGCCTTCACCCGCCTCCAGACGGAACTGGCCATCAACGTGCTGCCCTCCGCCGCCGGTATGCCCGCCCGCCAGGCCCGCTTTGAAGCCCTCGCCGCCAAAATACCGGACGTGCTGGGCGCGGTGGACGCAGGCAAACGGGAGAACCTCCTCGCCCTGCTCACCGAGGAACCGCTGGCCGCGGTGACACTGGAGAAGCACTACCTCGCCGCCGTGGAGCAGTCCGCGCTGGAGTCCCTGCTGCGGATGAACTCGGAATCCCTGCGCTCCCAGCCCGTGAAATTCTGGATGGTGCTCCTCTGCGCCTCCGCCGCGCAGGGGGACATCGCGAAAATGACGGAGCGTTTTGACGCCCTGAGACAACTGAATGCGGACCTCCGCACCGTGCCCGTGGACCCTGCCTCCAACGCCTTCCGCCACGTCTGTCTCGGCGTCTCCCGCGGCTGGCCGCAGTGGGACGAAGCAAAACGCGCGAGCGTGAAAGAGTGGTTCGTGCAGCGCAAAAAGAAAGGCGCGCTTCTGCCGGCGTTCGACGATTTCTCCGAACTCCCCTTCGTCGCAGACCTGCCGCCCGCGCTCCAGGAGGTGATTGGGTATGTGCCGCAGTGAAAGTTCAAACATCAAAGAAAGCACCAAGCACCAGGTTCCAGGCACCAAAGAAACATCAAGCACCAACACCTAACGGATCACGCGCGGCGCGCACGGGAGCTTGAGGCTTGGAGTTTCTTTGACGTTTGATGTTTGAAATTTGATGTTTCTTTGGTGCTTGGTGCTTCGAACCCGGTGCTTCCCACCATCCGCTCTCACGGACCCTCCCCGCACTGGCACCCCGCACGCCCGCAGCCCAGGTGAACCTCATGATTACCCGGGCTCTCGCCATCGTCCTCTCTCTCACTGTCGCCGCCGCAGCCCAGGAGTTTCCTGCGGTGAAGCGCATCCTGCCGCCGCCGGGTGTGAAAATTCCGGACCCGGAGAAAGCCGCGCTCACCGCCGAACTTACGCGGCTTACGCAGTCCTTCAGCGGACTGCCGAAGAAGCGGGACAATGCGAATGCGGAGGTGTTTTTGAAGGCCGTGCGGTTCGCGCTCGAGATGGACGAATTCACAAAGCCCGGCGACACCGCCATCGCGCGCGACCTGTTGGCCGAGGCCGGTCGACGGATCGAGTCTCTGCGCGCCGGTCGCACCCCGTGGCTGGAGGCAAAGGGCTTTGTGGTGCGCGGCTATTACAGTCCCATCGACGGCTCGCCGCAGCCCTTTGGACTGGAAATTCCGGAGGACGCGCCGCCGGCGAAATCGCCGGCCTGGGTTTGGCTGCGCGGGCGTGCGGACAAAAGCACGGATCTGTATTTCATCGCGGAGCGCATGAAGCGAAAGGGGCAGTTTCAGCCGCCCGGCGTTATCGTGGTGCATCCCTTTGGCCGTTTCTGCACGGGTTATAAAAATGCCGGTGAGCAGGACGTGCTGGATGTTACCGGCCTGCTGGGCCGCGAGGGCCGCATCGATCCAAAGAAGGTCGCCCTCGCAGGATTCTCCATGGGCGGTGCCGGCGCGTGGCTGCTGGGCGCGCACTACAATGACCGCTGGGCCGTCGTGCACACGGGAGCCGGG
>DATAIE010000039.1:0-1767 GCA_036262875.1 Verrucomicrobiales bacterium | reverse complement strand
CGGGGGCTTTGAAAGCGGGGCCACCGGCTGGATCATCAACGGCACGCACGAGACGAGCGCTGTGGAAGCCGGCGGATTTGCGGGTGCCAGTGCGCTGCACATCCGCGCCTCCAGCCGGGGAGACCTCGCTGGAAACCGGATTTCTATAGCCTTGAATACCACGCCTGCGTCCGGTTCCACCGCCACCATTCGCGCCAAAGTGAAATGGCTGCGCGGCCATCCTGAAATCCTGTTCCGCCTCAACGGCGGCAGTCTGGAAGCCACCGGCAGCATCCTGCCTAACACAGTAACACCCGGCACGCCAGGCGCGGCAAACTCCCGGGCGCAGGTGAATGCAGCGCCTTCCATTTCCAGTGTCACCCACCGTCCGGTCCTGCCGCAGGCCGGACAACCGGTCACCGTTTATGCCCGCATCGACGATGCCGACGGTGTCGGACTGGCTCTCCTGAAATACCGGCTCGACCCGCAGACTGCGGTGAGCACGGTGGTGATGAGCTATCGCGGGGCCGGGCTGTTCAGCGCCGAGATCCCTCAACAAACCGGCGGCACGCTGGCGGCGTTCACCATCCACGCCTTTGACAGCGCGGGGGCGGCTTCCAGTTTCCCTGCCAATGCCCCCTCCCGCGAGTGTCTCGTACGCTGGGGTGAGCCGGCGACGACAGGAACGCTGGGAGCCTATCGCTTCTGGATGACTGAGGCCACCCGCAGCCGCTGGGCGTCGCGTCTGAAGAACAGCAACACGCCGCTGGATGTGACTTTTATCTACGGCAACTCGCGCGTCATCTACAATGCGGGCGCCCAGTACAGCGGCAGCCCGTTCCACACTCCGGGTTTCAGCGGTCCCACGGGTGCTGTTTGCGACTATACGCTCGACATGCCGGGAGACGATCGCCTCCTGGGAGAAACCGGGTTCATTCTCGCGGGACCAGGCACATTTGGTGACGATCTCTCGCTCATTCGCGAACAGACGGCCTGGTGGATTGCGAGGAGGATCGGTCTGCAAAGCCTCTATCGCCGGTTCTGCCGTGTCTTTGTCAACGGGGTGCAGCGTCAGACGGTGTTCGAGGACACCCAGCAGCCGAATGGAGCGTGGATCAACGAGTACTGGCCCAATGACAATGACGGTCACCTGCACAAGGCGCAGGATTGGCTGGAATACGGGGATTCCGGTGAATTCCCCGCGCAAACCGACCTCCGTGCCTTCCTTTCGAAACGAACCACGACGGGCGGAGTCCATAAAATTGCCGCCTACCGTTACCAGTGGTCCACCCGCTCCGTCGAAGGCTCTGCGAACGACTGGGCGGATTTCACGACGCTGGTGAACGCGTTCAACACCGGCTCCTCCGCCACGGATCCCGCCTTCTTTGCCGCGCTCGATCCGCTGGTGGATCAGGACTCCTGGGCGCGCGCTCTCGCCATTCAGCGCATCGCCGGAAACTGGGATACATGGGGATACACTTACGGAAAGAACATGTATATCTACAAGCCGCAGCACGGCCAGTGGGCGATGACGGCCTGGGACATCGACTTCAGTTTCGGTCTCGTCGGAGATCTCCCAAACACCGGACTCTTTGCGAGCACGCAGGACCCGCTGGCGGACAAATTCAAATCGCAGCCGGCTTTCCGGCGTGCATGGTGGAGCGCTCTTCGGGATTCCGTGGACGGTCCGATGCTCGGAACGAACGTGAATGCCCGCATCGATGCCATGGTGGCCGGTCTCGCCGCGAACGGGATCACTGCCAATGCCGGTCAGGTGAGCGCGGTGAA
>DATAIE010000038.1:0-1646 GCA_036262875.1 Verrucomicrobiales bacterium | reverse complement strand
CTCAAGGAACGCTCGCTCACCCCCGAAGCCGCCATGGAGCCGGACAACTTCGACCTTATCATTCACCTTGTGGCGCTCGGGCTCGGCATCAGCCTCGTCCCGCGCCGCGCCATCGCAGCCTTTCCCCGCCGCCGGCTGCTCCGTCGCATCCCTCTCCCGGAGGAATTCCGCCGCACGCTGGCCGTCATCGTGCCGCGCTCCTCAAAAATGCCGCCGCATGTGGAGGAGTTCGTGGGGAACATTTTGTTCTCGTAGGACTCAGTCCTTCGCTCCAACAGGTCCGCCGCCGTCGAACGCGAACTTCCCTGGGCCCGTCACGAGAATGACGAGAAAGCCGGCAAGATAGAGCGCAGAGAGCTCTCCATTGAGGTCAAAAATCGCGTGCTGATTCTTCACAAAAAAAGCGACACCCATGGCGAACGAGAGGACGAGCGCCGCAAAGCGGGTGCCAAAACCGATGATCAGCAGCGCGCTGCACGTTACCTCGGCAAAGACGAGGGCATACAGGCTCCAGTTCCCGCCGAGATGGAAGACATCCACACTTCTTGCCACTTCCTTCAATTTGGCGGCGTGCTGTTGTTTTGAATTCGACCATCCGCCCAGTCCGAACAACAACTGCACCTTGTTCCAGCCGTGCAGCGCCATCATGCCGCCCCCCAGAGCCACCCGCAGCAGCAGCAGACCGAAGTCGTGACTTTTCGGCAGGAAGCTGAGGGTGAGGAAGGAGAGAAACGCTTTCATGGCGCGGACAGTGACGCGGGAAACGGGGAGCGCAAATGCTGCTGATGCGGAAGTTCACGCGCGGGGCCTTTGCAGAAAGAACTCACTGAGTCCCGCGGTCAGGCCGCCGGCATATTCACGGAAAATGGAGATGCGGCTTTTCCCGGCGACATCGGCAGTCCCTTCGTAGTCGCCTGCGGCGAGACGATCGATGACCTCCGCGTTGTTCATCACATAAGGTTCGATGTAGGCGACGGGACACAGATACACGCGGTTGGCGATCAAATTGCGCATCCACACGTAAGGCTGGCCGGCTACGGCGCGGGCGTTGCTCCCCGTGTAGGTGAAGGGCGGCAGTCCGGTGGCGTCTGCCATGCTTCGCGCCAATGCGGTGCACAGAGGAATCTCCACTTCGGGGATGCGCTGCACCAGACGGAGCAGGCCCTCCAGCCGCTGGTCGTCGAACCGGAACTCATTGTCGCCAATGCAGCCATGGGCGAGCACGTGGAGGTGGTTGTCCTTTGAAAGCCTGCCGCTGGCCACGTTCCCGTTGTAGTGAATACAAAGGACCAAATCCGGACGGATGGTTTCATTCACAAGCACACCGCGGGCGCGCACTTCATACGCACGATAAAACAACCGCTCCGCCTCCTTTTTCACCTCCTGCGCGCCTGCTGTCCTTCCCTCCAGGACGAGGCTGGCCCTGGCTTCCTTCAGCAGTTGCTCCGGTCGCAGAGAGGTGGCGGGCTCCAAACGGGAGCGCACCAGTGAAACGCGGGCTCCGCGTGCCTCCAGCATGGGTGCGAGAATCTGTGCGGTGCGCAGGGTGATCTCACCCTCTTTGACCACGGTGGAGGCACCCGCGGGCTTGCTGTAGCGCTCCTCCATGACGGCCCACGATCCGCCGATATGCCCGGGATCGAGCG
>DATAIE010000037.1:0-2019 GCA_036262875.1 Verrucomicrobiales bacterium | reverse complement strand
CGAGAGTGGCGTAAAACAAAGGAAGAAGTTTCATGGTCTGTGCATTGCGGGTTCACAGAAAGAACGGGCCACGCCCGGGATTCCGACAAACTTATCCCTGAATCGTGGATCTCATCCGCGCACAGCGTATACCTCCACGGGCTGATGCCAGCCTTTCAGGTCGTGAGTTCCAAGACTTGGAAATGCAAAGGCCCCGCCCTCCGGCCATCCTTCGGCAAATGAACGGCTGACGACGAGCGGCTCCAGTTTTCTGGTCAGCGACTCGATGCGAAACGTCAAATTCACATCCGCTCCAAGCAACGTATAACTCGACGGCCCAAGGCGGCTGAGAGCGGCCTCCCCTGCGTGAAGGCCGATCCCGCAGCGAATCTGCGAGCCATCTGCGAACGGGGAGGCGCCACCGGTTTCCGCGAGAAGACGGGCGGCTGAAAGCGCCTGCATTTTGACCTCCAGGCCGGATCCGCGCCACCATGCGAACACGCAGTCCCCGATGAACTTGTCAATGTGCCCGCCACACTGGTGCAGCACGGTACGGCAATGTTCGCACCATGCACTCATCGCCCGGCTGATTTCTTCGGGCGGCAGCCGGGTGCTCAATTCACTGAATCCCATCACATCCGCGACGAGAAGCGTCACGGGAGTGACTTCCGCATGAGGCCGGCCCACCAGAGTCATCTCCACCGGATCGGCGGCAGCGCCCGCCCCGCGGCTGTCAGGATCGTGGAAGACGTAGCGCGCCGGACCGAAACTCACCTCATCCCCGTCGCGCAGCCGGGTGCTGACGGTGGCGGGCATTCCATTCACAAAAGTGCCGTTGGCGCTGCCCATGTCCTGCAGCCACCAGCAGCCTTCACGATGGCGGAGAGACGCATGTTCCCGCGAAACGCCGGCATCCCCCAGCCGCAGCCGAACGGAAGGACCCCGGCCCACGACCGTGAATTCCTCCAGGGGCAGCCGGGTTCCCGTCGCCCGGCTCTCCAGCCATGCCTGCTCTGACAACATGGCGGGAGTATGGAGACATCCCCAGGGGCGTCAATTATGTCTGACGAAACTTCACGGAACGGGCACTTCCACCCCGCGGTAAAACTGGTTGGCTCCCATGGCAGCCGTATCGGTAATCCGCAACGCTCCCGTCGGATTAAGGACGGTTCCCAGGGTTACCCAGTGAGTCAAATCCGGCGAGACTTCGATGCTCACGGCGACGGTGGCGGCAGCCGTGACGAGGAACGAGCAAGTTCCTTCCGAAACCGCATTCGATTCGATGACGGCGTAAATCCTTCCAGGCTCCTGCGGAACGACTGCGCCCTCAGGCAGACCGTCCTTGTCCACATTGCTGATGCTAAGATCCGGAGGTTCTGGAATGGTCACCACTATTTCTTCGGACGGTTCGCTCTCCAGGCCGGCTGAGTTGTAAGCAGTCACCGCCACGTAATAGGTCAGGGTCGAGATAAGTCCCGGAACGGATATTTCCGTCGCGTTCCCCGCATCGTATACATGGGCGTAGTTTCCGCTGGAGGTCCCGCAATACAGTTTATACCCGGTCACTTCCGCTTCGGAACTCCGGTCCCATTCAAAGATGACGCCTTTCGCGAGCGGCGAAAGCCAGAATGGAATCAGAAAGAGCAGCCAATACGCCCGGAAGAGCCTGGCAGAATATCTTTGTGTTCGGGTGAGCAGGGAACGGAGCTCTGTCTGATTCATCCTGACAATTACGGCTGATATAGTTTCTGGCTTTTTGTGATGACGAATTCAGGGTTTTCGCTAACAAGTTGGGAAATCATGGGAACTTGATTTTTCGCATAACCAAAGTGCCCATAAGGGATTTCCTGATGCAGGGTAATGGATTTTGGTATTCGAGGCAATCAAAATTGAGAAATACTTCCATTTTCCTCATTTGCGTAAGTCAGTCCGGCATTTATGAACTTAACATTACCAAACAGTTTACCGGCCTTCTCTTCCTGGAGAGAGGCGGCGCGGCGAAGACCGGCACGCGGCAAGCCAGTCGTCCTCCGGTGCCAA
>DATAIE010000036.1:0-10482 GCA_036262875.1 Verrucomicrobiales bacterium | reverse complement strand
GAGTTTATCAACCCCGCCGCGCTCATGGCCATCCGCTCGCTGGAACTGCGCGCCAGGACCGTGATGGAGGGATTCATGATGGGGCTGCACCGCAGCCCGTGGCACGGGTTTTCCGCCGAGTTCACTGAATACCGGCAGTATTCCCCGGGAGATGATCCGCGGCATCTCGACTGGAAGGTCTTCGCCCGCAGCGACCGGTTTTACATCCGCAAGTTCGAGGACGAGACGAATCTGCGCTGCCATATGGCTGTCGATCAAAGCCGCTCCATGGACTGCGGTTCACTCGCGTGGACGAAGGCTCATTATGCGGCGACCCTGGCCGCGACGCTGGGACTCTTTTTATATCGTCAGGGTGACGCCACGGGGCTGCTCAGTTTTGATGAGCGCATCCGCGACTGGATTCCGGCCCGGCACCGTCCCGGACACCTGCGGCGCATCATGCTCGCGCTGGAGAAGCCCGCCGGCGGTGCTGCTACAGACCTCACGGCTCCCCTGCAGCGGCTGGCGGAAATGGTGAGGAAACGCGGCCTCATGGTGCTCATCTCGGATTTCCTCGCGCCCATCGAGCGCCTGGAGCACTGCTTCTCCCAACTGGGTGCCTGCGGTCACGAGGTCACCGTCTTCCAGGTGCTTGATCCCGCGGAGGCGACCTTTGACTTCTCAACAGAAATCCTGTTCGAAGACGCGGAAACCGGGCGCACCCTTTTCATCGATCCCGCCGCCGCGCGGCAGGGATACCTGGAAAAACTCGGTGCCCATGAGCGCGCCCTGCGGGCGGTGTGCATGAAACTGGGGATCGGCTTCCAGCGGATACTGACCAATGAACCGCTGGAGATCGCCCTCTCGGGATTCCTGCGCGAACGGGCCCGCCGTGGCCGGCCGGTGCGTCGCGCCGCCCAATCGGGAACACGCGCATGAACTTTCTCTCGCCATTGTTTCTGTTAGGTGCGCTCGCCATTGCGGCACCGGTGATTTTTCACCTGATCCGCCGGACGACGAAGGACCGGCAGCGCTTTGGCTCCCTGATGTTCCTCTCGCCCACGCCGCCGCGTCTGACCAAACGCAGCCGCATCGAACACTGGCTGCTGCTTCTGCTGCGCGCCATGGCTCTGGCGCTGCTGGCGCTGGCCTTCGCCAGGCCGTTCTTTCGGGCCAAAACGCTGCCCGGCGATGCAGGGAAAGGCGGGGACCGCACGGTGGTCCTTCTCGATGTGAGTGCCAGCCTTCGTCGCGAGGGCCTGTGGGAGGATGCCAAAGCGCGCGCCCTTGCCGCCGTTGAGGAAGCGGCATCCGGAGGAGACGTCGCCATGGTAATCTTCGATCGTGCTGCGCGGCCGCTTTTGAAATTCGAAGACTGGCACCAGGCTGTGGCGGAGGCCCGCATGGGTCTGGCAAAAGACCGCCTCGCGTCTGTCACTCCGTCATGGTCCGGCACCGGCGTTGCATCCGGCCTCATGGCGGCGGCGGAAATGCTCGCGGAGAGTGGCAGCGCCTCTGCCGGCAGGCACAGCGTCGTCCTCGTCACTGATGCCCAGGAGGGCAGCCGGTTGGAAGCACTGCAGGGCTATGACTGGCCAAAGGGGGTGAAAGTCCGCATTCAAACCGTGTCTCCGAAGCGTCCTGGAAATGCCGGGCTGCAACTGGCGGCAGGGGATGCCGATCCCGTGCCCGGTGCCCGTTTGCGTGTCAGCAATTCCGCCGATGCCCAGGGCGAATCGTTTCAAGTGGGCTGGCAGGGAGCGAACGGCGAATTCGAAGGAAAGGCGATGGATGTATATGCGCCTCCGGGCCAGAACCGCATTGTTATTCTGCCATGGCCTCAGGGCGGCGCGAAAAGCGGGAAGGCCATGTTGCGAGGTGATGTGGAGGCTTTCGACAATCTGGTGAGTGTGGCGCAGCCTCCGGTTGTCACCGTGCCGGTCATCCATTCGGGCGGAGGGCCGGAGTCTCCCGGTGCGCTTTACTTTCTGCAAAAGGCCCTGCCGGCGGGGCGGAGCCTGACGGCAACGGCGAGGCCTTATGCACCCGGCATCGTTCCTTCTGCGGACGTTTTGAAGACGACTCCTCTGTGGGTTATCACGGATTCCCTTCAGGCTCCGGTGGCATCCGCCGCTGAAACGTATGCGGCCGGTGGCGGCACGGTCCTGATCATGCTGGCCTCTACGGAGATGGCGCCCACTCTTCAGACTATCACGGGAGCGGACCGTGTTCCTCTTACGGAGGTAAAGCCGCCGTCGTATGCGCTGCTGGGGACCATCGACTTCACTCATCCGCTGTTCAGTGCCTTTGCGGAGCCCCGGTTCAGCGACTTCACAAAGATTCGTTTTTGGAACTACCGCCGCCTCGATCCGTCGTCGTTGAAGGATGCCTCTGTCGTCGCCCGTTTTGATTCCAGCGATCCGGCGGTGGTGGAGGTGAAGCGGGGAAAGGGCCGCGTGTTTATTCTCACGTCTGGCTGGCAGCCGTCCGCCAGCCAGTTGGCCCTGTCTTCCAAATTTCCCTCTCTGCTGGGGAGCCTGCTTGCTTCCACCGGCGCAGGGGCACCGATGCCTTCGCAGTTTTTCGCCGGCGAGCCGGTGCCCGTTTCCTCCCTGCTGCCCGCATCCATTGAAAAGGCGACCGTCCATGCACCCGATGGCACGTCTTCTTCTGTCGAGCGCGGCGGCACTTTCGCGGGATTCACCGCCCCTGGCTGGTACCGGGTCGTGTGGGACGGCGGTCAGCGGGAAGTCGCAGTGAACCTTGATCCCGCAGAATCCCGCACCATGCCGCTGGCGGTCGAGGAATTTGAGAAACTTGGCACACCGGTGGCGGGCGGCGTGTCCGGTCCCTCCCGCACGGATGTCCAGGAGGAGTCAGTCGCTGCCGAGGAATCCGAAGGACGTCAGAAGATCTGGCGCTGGATTCTCGCCGCCGTTTTCGCCGTGCTTTTCATCGAAACACTGCTGGGCACCCGCACCGCCCGGCGCTACTCTACCGTTGAAGGAGGATCCATCGCATGACTGACCTAATTCTTCTTGCCCGTCTCAGGCCGGCGCTGGAGCGTATGAGACGTTACCGGATGTTCTGCGGCGGAGCCATCGGCCTTGCCGTAGCCGCATTGATGACCGCCCTGCTGTTGCCCTTTGCAAACACCATGGCGGACGCCGCGGGTGGTTCGTGGTCGCAAACGCGCCTCTACCTGCTTCCCTGCGGAATTTTGCTGGGCGTTCTGGGTGCCATGGCCGGATGGATGTTCAAGCCGAACGCCGTCGACGTGGCGAGGCGGCTGGAGAAGCAATATCCCGACCTTGAGGGGCGCCTCCTCACGGCCCTGCAGCAGGTGCCCGGTGAAGGCGGGAAGTTCCGGTTTCTCCAGGAGCATTTGTTTTGCGAGACGCTCCATCACAGCACGCAGCGGGACTGGAACGCTGTGGTGAAAGAGTCAGCGGTGCGCCGGATGCGTGCGGTGCAGGTGGTGGTCCTTGCCGCCTTTGTGGTCCTTTGGGCACTGTTGCCTTGGCCGGGAGCCATCCGGGCGGGGCAGATGGCGCAGCAGAGAAAGCCGGGAGAGGTGACAGTGACCGTCACCCCGGGAGACGTGGAAGTGGAAAGGGGTGCTTCGCTCGTCCTTCTCGCCCGTTTTGACAATGCGCTGCCCGGATCGGCGGAACTCGTGATGGGTGAGACCAGCGCTTCGGAAAAACGGCTGCCGCTGAAGCGCAGCCTCAACGATCCCGTCTTTGGCGGCACGGTGCCGGAAGTGAAGGAGTCCTTTTCCTATCGTGTCGCGTGGGAGGGCGGGGAGTCTCCAAAATTCAAAGTGCGCGCATTCGATTATCCGAAACTTGAGCGTTCCGACGTCACGCTGACTTATCCGGAATATACGAAGCAGCCGGCGAAACACATCGAGGACATGCGCCATACCTCTGCGGTGGAGGGCACCCGCATCGATCTCGATCTCACGCTGAACAAGCCGGTGGCCTCTGCGGTTCTCCAGCCGCGTAAATCCAAAACGGCGAAGGAGGAAAATCCCGCTCTCCCTGCGTTGAAGCTCGAAATCTCTCCGGACAAAGCGGTGGCTATGCTGCGCGGATACACGCCCGCGAAGAGCGCCCGTTATGAACTGGTGCTTACCGATGCCGACGGGCGTCAGAGCCGGCAGGCGGCGCAGTTTTCGTTCGATGTGGTGCCTAACAAGGTGCCGGAGTTGAAGCTGGCTACTCCAAAAGGTGACCAGAAACCCTCCGCACTGCAGGAACTCATTTTCAGCGGCACCGTGTGGGACGACTTTGGTGTCGTTGCATCCGGTCTCGAAGTCACCACTCCTGGCGGGCAAACGGTGACTCTCAATTTCAGCAAAGAAGTTCCCGGGCGCGAAACGCGTTCCTTCCAGGAACTGCTGCAACTGGAGGCGCTGAGTGCTGTGCCGGACCAGTTGTTCGCATGGCATGCGTGGGCGGAGGACATCGGGCCGGATGGAAAGGTCCGCCGCACGCGCGGGGATTTGTTCTATGCGGAGATCCGTCCGTTTGAGGAGGTCTTCCGTCAGGGGGAAAGCCAGGAAAACAGCGAACAGCAAAACCGGGAACAACAACAGCAGCAGGGAGAGAATCAGGGACAGGGCGCCGCGGCGAAGCTGGCGGAACTGCAAAAGCAAATCATCAACGCCACCTGGAAACTACAGCGTTCACAGGGGGCCGCGGCTCCTCCTGACAAGATCGGCGAAGACATCCGGACGGTGCATGATTCGCAGGGGGACGCACGCAAACAGGCGGAGGAAGCCTCCGCCGCTGCTGCGGAACAGCCGCAAACCGCAGCGTACTGGCAGACTGCTCTCAAGGAAATGGACAAGGCGCTGGAACGCCTTGATAAAGCGGCCACTGCCCCTCCGGAGGTGGCCACGGCTCTGTTGCCCGAACAAACCGCCTACCAGGCGCTGCTGAAACTGCGTGCCCGTGAATATGACGTGTCGCGTTCCCAACGGCAGCAACAGCAGCAGCAGGGTGGCCGGCAGCAGGGCGGGAATGAAGGCTCCCAGCGGCAGCAGGAGCAACTCAACCAAATGGATTTGGCGAAGGAGGAAAACCGCTACGAAACGCAGCGTGAGGCGCAGGCACAGCAAACTGCGGAGCGCCGTGAACAGATGCAGGTGATCAACCGGTTGAAGGAACTCGCGCAGCGCCAGCAGGACGTAAACGAAAAGCTCAAGGAATTGCAGACGGCGCTCAACGAAGCCAAGACAGAGGCGGAGAAGGAAGAGGCCCGCCGTCAGCTCAAACGGCTCGAAGAGGAGCAGCGGCGCATGCTGGCGGATGCCGACGAACTGGGGCAAAAAATGGAGCAGCGCCAAAATCAATCCGAGGCCGGCGACCAGCGCGAACAACTGGACCAGGCCCGGCAGAACATGGAAAAGGCGGCGGAAGCCACGGAGAAAGGAGAGGCCGGAAAAGCCCTCGCCGCCGGCACCCGTGCCAAAGAGCAGATGCAGCAGATGCGGGAGGACCTGCGGAAACAAAGCGCCACCGCCTTCTCCGATGAATTGCGCGACATGCGCGCGGAGGCCCGCGACATCGCGCGCAAACAGGAGGAGATCGCCCGGCAGATGAAGCCAAGCCAGCCCGCGGAGCCCGATCCCTTCGATCCAAAACCGGCCCGCACCAAAGAGGCTCCTTCTCTGGCCAGCGCACAGGAACCCGCGGACATCGCCAAACAACTGGATCAGCAGCAGCAGCGCACCGGCGACCTTGTAAAGCGCGCCACCGAATTGTCCGAGGAGGCGGAACCCTCCGAGCCTTCGTTGTCCCGCCAAATCTATGAAGCCGCACGACAGTTCGCCCAGGATGACTCCGGAGCCGTCAAAGAGACCCAGCAGCAAATGGTGCGTGAAGGCCGCCTTGAAAGTTATGACGACCAGTTTGACGACATGCGCCGCCTCCAGGAATCGGAGCAGGCGGGCAAGGCTCTGCGCCTGACCGCGCAACTCCTGAAGCGGAATCAACAGGAGGACGCAGAACGCACAGGGGAAAAAGCCCGCGAGAACATCAATCGCTTGCGGCAGGGTGTGGAGAAGGCTGCGGAGAGCGTCATCGGAGATGACACTGCTGCGCTCCGCCTTGCCGAATCTCAGTTGCAGGCGGCTGCCGAAGCGGTGCAAAAGGAAATCGAACAGCAGCAGCGTCAGGGCGGCGAAACGAAAGGTGAGCCCCAGGAGGGGCAACAACCTCCGTCCGGCAAAAACCCCGGGAATCCCCGCGAAACGGAAACGGCTCAAAATCCGCGACGCGAAGGCCAGCCTCAGGAAGGCTCGCAGCCTAACCAGGGAGAAGGACGCCAACCCGGCGGACAACAACCCAGGGAGGGTAACGCTCAGACAGCTCAAAATCAGGAGCGGCCACAGGAGGGACAGCAGGGCAATCGTCCAGGGCAGGCGCGGCCACCCGGGGAACGGCAGCCGTCGCAGCCGCGGGAAAATCGTGAGCTTGCTCAGGAACAGAACGGACAGCCGCAGGAAGGGCAACCCGCAGAGTCGTCCGGCCAGGGCAGGCAGCCGGGTGAGCAACGGTCACCCGGGGAGGGGCAGCCCGGCCAAAACCGGGAAGGAGCCCGCACCGCTGCAAACGCAGGCGACAGGCAGCGCCGGACGCCAGCCGCCAATGGTGGCGGTGGGGGTGGCGGACCCGAGGAGTCAAACCGTTTCCGTCCCACGGCCCAGCCTCTGACGGGCGAAGGTTTTACCAACTGGTCGGACACGCTTCGCGAAGCAGAGGAGATGGTGGATCAGCCAGACCTTCGCGACGGCATCGCCGCCGCCCGCGAACGGGCGCGCCAGATGCGTGCCGAGGCGAAGCGCGATCTTAAGAAGCCGGATTGGGCAGTGGTGCAGTTGGAGATTCTGAAGCCGCTTGTCGAAGTGCGTCAGCGTCTTCGTGAAGAACTCGCGCGCCGTGATTCGGACAAAGCCCTTGTCCCGGTGGATCGCGATCCTGTGCCGGCTCAGTTTTCCGAAAATGTGCGCCGCTACTACGAACAGCTCGGCAAGGACCAATGATGATGATGCCTGCGGCAGTCACCTTTTCCTCCAATGGACCATGGGCGCTCGCAGCCGGGGGCGGACTCGCGCTTTGTGCCCTGCTCTCGCTGACGGGTTATCTGCGCAGCGGCGGTCTGCGGCGCGGATGGCCGGGCCTCATGCTTAAACTCGCCGGGCTGGCGCTCCTTTTTTTCTGCGTGATGGAACCGCAGTGGACCGGGCAGCGCGCGCGGCCAGGAGCCAATGTTCTCGCCGTCGTCGCGGACACCAGTCACAGCATGAACCTCACCGATTCCGGCGCGGCGGAGTCCCGGGGCGCACAGCTTCGCGGGGCGCTCGATCCTTCAGGCGCCCTCTGGCTGAGCGCGCTCGCCGACTCCTTCGATGTTCGCCGCTACGGCTTCGATGCGCGGCTGCATTCGCTGGAGAACTTTGGGGCTCTCGAGTTTGACGGGCGTTCCTCCGCGCTCACCGGCGCGCTGGATACGCTGGCGGGACGTTATCGCGGCCGGCCATTCGCGGGCGTGCTGCTTTTCACGGACGGGAATGCCACAGATGCGGCCGTTCCGGAGGGGACCCTCACCAGTCTCCCGCCCGTTTATCCCGTCGTCATCGGCGGCAGCGGTCCGGAGCGGGACTTGGCGCTCGGGAAGGTTTCGGTCGCACAGAGTGCTTTTGAGGATGCTCCCGTCACTCTGGATGCCACGGTCAATGCGCTGGGCTGTGCGGGTGAGCCGGTGGCCGTTCGCCTGATGGACAAGGATGGTGCGGTGGTGCAGGTGCAGCGGTTGAACGCGCCGGAATCCGGCAAGTCCGGCAACGTTCGTTTTGAAGTCAAGACGGCGGGAGCGGGCCTGTCCTTCTATCGTCTCGAAGCGCGGTTTGAAAAGGAATCGCCTGCACCCGAGGCCACTCTGGCTAACAATTCCCGCCTCATCGTTACCGACCGCGGCCAGGGACCCTATCGCATTCTCTATGTTTCCGGACGCCCCAACTGGGAATACAAATTTCTGAACCGCTCGATCGAGGCTGACGCCCAACTGCAGATGACCGGGTTGATCCGCGTCGCCCGCCGCGAGCCGAAGTTCGATTTTCGCGGACGTGCCGGTGAAACTGGGAATCCGCTCTTCCGCGGATTCGGCGATCAGACCCGCGAAACGACCGGCAGTTATGACCAGCCGGTGCTCGTTCGTCTCAATACGCAGGACGAGGTGGAACTCCGCGCCGGGTTTCCCGCTACACCGGAAGAACTCTACAAGTGGCACGCCATTATCATCGATGACCTTGAGTCGGCGTTTTTCACCACGGCCCAGGCCGCGCTGCTTCAAAAGTTTGTCTCCGTTCGCGGCGGTGGGCTGCTGATGCTGGGTGGGATGGAGTCCTTTGCTGAGGGCGCTTACGCACGCACCCCCATTGGCGAAATGCTGCCGGTTTATCTGGGAGGAGAAGCGGAGGCCGCGGCAGCGAAACCGCCGGGTCCGCTGCGGTATGAGTTGGACCGCGAGGGATGGCTCCAGCCATGGGCGCGGCTGCGCGCGAGCGAAGAGGGAGAAAAGGCCCGGCTCAGTGCCATGCCCCCCTTCGAGGTGTTCAATCGCGTGCATGATGTGAAGCCCGGCGCGAGTGTCATCGCGGCGGTTACCGCGACGGATGGTCAGAAAGCCCCCGCTCTCATTGTTCAGCGTTTCGGGCTCGGCCGTACCGCAGCGCTGACCGTCGGCGATGTTTGGCGCTGGGGGATGCAGAATCCGGAGGCGCGCACCGATATGGAGCGCGCCTGGCGTCAGCTTCTTCGCTGGATGGTCGCTGACGTGCCGGGACGCGTCTCCCTTTCCGCTGAGCCCGTGCCTGGCGATGTCGCGGGAGCCATTCGCCTCCAGGCACGGGTGCGTGATGCCAAATGGCAGCCGGTGGACAATGCCACGGTCACTGTGGAAATCGAAAGTGTCATCACGGATGGCACGCCGCCCGCGCCGCTGAAACTGACGGCCCAGCCCTCCGCCACAGAGGCCGGTCTCAGCGAGGCCACCTTTGTGCCCCGCGCCGCGGCTGCGTTTCGCGCCCGCGCTACAGCGGTCAATGCCTCCGGCGGAGCGGAGGGCAGCGCGCTTACCGGCTGGGTTTCCGATCCCGGCGCTGCGGAGTTCGCATCGCTCGTGCCGAACCGCACTTCGATGGAGGACCTCGCCCGCCGCACCGGTGGCCGCGTCCTCAAGCTGGACGAACTGGATTCGTGGGCGCGTGCGCTTCCCTCTGAAAAAGCGCCCGTCATGGAAACATGGACGCAACCCCTGTGGCACACGCCATGGATCTTCCTCCTCGCCATCGCCTGCCTTTGTGGGGAGTGGGCGTGGCGTCGCACTCACGGAATGCCATGAAATTTCTTCTAACAATTTCGCTC
Source organism: Verrucomicrobiales bacterium (assembly GCA_036262875.1). Lineage (GTDB taxonomy): Bacteria > Verrucomicrobiota > Verrucomicrobiia > Verrucomicrobiales > V1-33 > V1-33. The sequence continues at coordinate 1,069 of DATAIE010000036.1, read as the reverse complement.
TCTTTTCTGACAGGGCTTTGCGCCCGCGCCGGCGGGACGCTGGTCCTCGTTACCGGAGCCGCCGGAGAGGCGGGGTTTGGAGAGGAGTTTTCCAAACAGACAGCCTTGTGGAATGAGGCTGGAAAGAAAGCCGGTGTCCGCGTTGTTGAAATAGGAACGGCACCGGAAAGGAAGATTCCCTCCGATTTGGAAACCCTGCGCACTACCCTTGCGGCTGAACCTCCTGACGGTACCGACCCGTTGTGGATTGTCTTCAACGGGCACGGCACGTGGGATGGAAAGACCGCCCGTTTCAACCTCCGCGGCCCTGACATCTCTGCTGCTGATCTCGCGACATGGCTGAAGCCCTTGCACCGCCCGCTCGTGGTCATCAATAGTGCCTCCTCCAGTGCGCCGTTCATTGCGGGGCTTTCCGGTCCGGGCAGAACGATCATTACCTCCACGCGCAGCGGCAGTGAACAGAACTACGCCCGTTTTGGCGGCTATCTCGCGGCAGCCCTCACAGATCCCGCCGCGGACCTCGACACGGACGGCGATATCTCTCTTCTCGAGGCCTTCCTGGCCGCCGCCCGGCGCACTGCTGAGTTCTACAAAACAGAAGGCCGGCTTGCCACCGAGCATGCTCTTATCGACGACAATGGCGACGGCCTGGGGACACCCGCCGACTGGTTCAAAGGCCTCCGGGCGGTAAAGACGTCCGACAAGGGCGCCGCTCCCGACGGTGCGGCCGCCCGCCATCTTTTTCTCATTCCCCCCGCCTCCGAAAAAGCCTGGCCGCCGGATCTCCTCAAACAGCGCGAGAATCTCGAATCCCGGCTTGCTGCTTTGCGTGAAATCAAAGCCACCCTGAAAGAGGACGATTACTTTTCAAAAATAGAGCCGCTTCTTCTCGACCTTGCCCGCCTCACGCAAAAGGCGGCGGCGGGCCCGTAAGGTGACTGGAAAACAAAACCCCGCCGGCATTGCTGCCGGACGGGGTTCTCACAATACTGTTTGAAGCCGGATTACTTCGATTCGGTCTTCTTCTCTTCAGGCTTTGTTTCCGCCGGTTTAGTCTCCGCCGGTTTTG
>DATAIE010000035.1:0-2142 GCA_036262875.1 Verrucomicrobiales bacterium | reverse complement strand
AACTCTATCCGGTAATCGTCCGCACTCTTCCGGCTGGCAATGTCTCCCCAAAAAATCACGCCGTTGCCGCAACCCGGGATACGCGGGAAGATGACATTTGCCGCCGCCACGGCTCCGGCGACGTAGCCGATGGCACTGATGACATAACAGATCACGAGGACGGTATTCTTCGGCTCCTGACTCAGAAAGAACGACGCCGCGGCGGCGGCCCCGCCAAGAAAGGCCCCGGCTTTTGCATCGGTAATGGAAATGTAGGCATTGAGCGTGTCATTCACGCTTTTGACCATGGCCACCCGCTGCGGGTCGTCACCAATCGTGGGCAGGACATTGACGTCGAGAGGCGGGGCTGGTTTTTCGTCCGGCATAAACGAACGAGAGCCAGAGAGCGGGTAAAGTGTCAAGCTTGCAGAACCCTTCGCCCGCTTTGATAGTTGGCGGATTCTCTGCTTGATCTTCACTGACCAAATTCTTAGAATTTTCATTATGTCGAACCCTGTTCCCAAGTGGCGCAAATCCTGCACGCTCACCGCCGCGCTGCTGCTGCCGTGTCTCGCGACCGCGCAAACACCCGGAACGGGTCCTGACAAGACCGCGCCGGCAAAACCGGGCGCTGCTCCCGTGGAGTCCACCACCACCTATACGGAGGCCACGGTAAGAGCGATGTGGATCAAAACCGTGCCGGCAATCACGGGCGGCAGTTCGCCCTTCACGGTGAGGGTTTCGCCGAATCGCAGCGGCGATGCCGCCGTGGGACTCATCGAGCAGGTCCTTGGCAGTGCGGGGGATATGTGGAAGTCCTCCGCGTGGATCGCAGCCGTGGCGGCGTCGAATGCCAGCAATCATCTGCTGACGGACCACGAGTTTCTGCTCAAAGTCCGCGGATTTATCGATGGCCCCTCCGCGGGAATGCTCATGGCCACCACCATGCTGGCCCTGATCAACCAGGACCCTATCCGCCCTGGCGTCACGATCACCGGCACCGTGAACCCTGACGGAACCATCGGACCGGTTAGCGGTGTTTCGGAAAAACTGGAGGGGGCCAGCAAGGCCGGCATCAAGGAACTCGGCTATCCGATGATCGATGACGGAGACGGCGGCCAGATTTTCAAGGACCTTGAGCAGCAGGGTTATGCCCGGGGCGTGAAAATGGTGCCGATTCCGGACATCTACGCCGCCTACGAGTTCCTCACCGGACGGAAACTCGGGAGACCGGTCGCTCTCGATGCGAGTGAGTTGAATATTTCCGCGGCGCTTGTCGACAAATACAAGATGGCAACTTCCACCCTGCTCACAGAAGCCCGCAGCCGCGTCACCACTGGTGAGGCGCGCTTTGGCTCCATGATGGGCAAGATGAGTGCCCCGGAAAAGAAACGTTATGCCGACGACCGCGATCTGACGTTCAATTTCATACGGGAATCCGAAGCGGCGAGCAAGGACGGCTCTTACGTGCTGGCGCACAGCAAGGCGATCATGGCGGATGCCAGCACCCGCATGAGCGAGAAATATCTCCAGTGGCAGCAGGCCTACGCCAAACGCGACGGAAAGGCCCTGAGCACCATTTTTTCCGATCAGTATGCCGCGGCGGAGGAAAAACTGAATACCATGCTGGCGCTGGTGAAGCCGAGTCTCACAGCTCCCACCCTCGCGGGGCGCATCGCGGGCTTCAATGACCGTATGCAGTACTGGAGCGTGCGCGCCCAGTGGCTGGCGGCCAGCGCGGGACGCGAAGACATCCGCAAACGGCAACTGTCCCTGGAGAAGCGCGCTGCGGCCGCCAAAGGCAAAGGCGCGACCGATGCTCTAACCAAAGAATCGGACCAGATCTCCGAGGACATGCGGGATGCCATTCTCCACCTCACCATCCTGGAGGGGCGCATCCGGGCCTTTTCAGAGTTTGCCGGCCAGACGTTTGAAGACAACAAGCAGCCGCCCGCCGACCAGACCGCGCTCAACAAACGGCTCTCGGAGGCCTACGGCCCCGCCGCCGCCGCGGGACTCGCTTATTTCGAGTCCACGGTCATCGGCATGAAATCGCAGGGATCGGACGAAATGGCCGCCGCCAAAAAGGTAGCGATCCTGCACAATGACATCGCCTTCTCCGCCAGCAGCAAGGCGGCGGAACATGCGATCCTCCGCAACGAG
>DATAIE010000034.1:0-2236 GCA_036262875.1 Verrucomicrobiales bacterium | reverse complement strand
GCAGGAAGCGGATTGGCGGAGGGCGGAGAGGTTTTTTTGCGGACGGGGGCTTTCTTCTTCGTTCCTGATTTCGGCGGCATGGGGATAGAACGATGGAAAGCCCGGCGGCGGACGCAAACGACGCTTCGGTTTTCTGCGCCCCTCCGGGCTGCGTGAGACAGGTCATCCCCCGTATAGCTCTGCCAGCGTGTGCCACCGCTCGTTCGGCTTTGGCTCCGCATTCCTCACCGGGAGGCGCGTGAAGTAACGCAGACCGAGAGTGGCGGCCCGGGCATTCGGAAACCGGGCCGAGCGGGGTTCCAGCTCCTTGCGCAGGGCCGCAGCGGAGCCGCCGGTGGCCCACTTGCATTCGCCGAGGTCCGTCCAGCCGTCGTCGCGCAGGCCCACCACGTCGATCTGCGTTTCCTTGTCCCAGTATTCTCCCGTTTCGCCGTTAGCGCTGATTCCCTCCCGCGCATACAGCACCGGGAGGGCCTCCCGGCAAAGGCGCTCGAAACAGTGGCCGAAGTAAGCATCAAGCTGTGGTTTTACGATCTCCTGCACTGCCTGCTGTGGTGTGCTGCGGGCCACCCGGCTCATATTCGGAAAGACGAAACGGAACCAGAAGCGCAGAAGCGGGTCTTCAAGTGACCACCGCACGCTGCGTGCGGTGGCGGGGCTGCCCGTCAGCGGATACCGGCGCGTGATATAGCCGAGTTCCAGGAGAGTGGTCAGGTAAAACTGGAGGGACCGGTCACCGATGCCGGACGCAGCGGCGATCTCGCGGGCCATGGTTTTTCCGGCCGCGAGAGCCATGAGGATGGAATGATAATTGGCCAGCTCGCGCAGTTCTTCACGCAGCAAAAAGTCCGGCTCGCGGTAGAGGACTCCCATTTCGTCAAACAGCGTGCCCGCGATATTCTGCTCCACGGACCGCGCAGGCGAAAAGGCTTTGAGGTAATAGGGCATCCCTCCGCAGATAAAATAAGTCCGAGCCTTGTCGGTGACGGAGTAGTGAGGATGAAACAATGCCGCCTCTTGATACCCAAAGGGTTTTAGCAGTATCTGCGCCGTGCGGCGGCCAAAGAGAGGGCTCTTTTTTCCGAGCACCTCACGCTCCATAAAACCGAGATACGAGCCGCACAGGATGAGCATGATGCCCCCCTTCCGCCAGCGCCGGTCCCAGACCTCCTGCAGCACGGAGGGGAGTTCCGGACTGCTCTCACACATCCACTGAAATTCATCGAGGGCGATGATGAGTTTCTCCGGCCCCTGCCAGCGGTCCGCGACGACTTTGAAGGCGGTGGCCCAGTCGGTTGCGGGATACGCGGCAAGGAGCGGCTCATTGAGAGCAGCCCCGGCGGTTTCAAGGAACTCCCGGATTTGCAGGTCCGCCGGCGCACGCTTCCCCATGTAATAGATCGAGCCCCGCCGGCTCTTTTGGAAATGGACGATCATTTCGCTCTTCCCCACCCGGCGCCGTCCGTAGACCGGAATCATGGCCCCGCCAGGAGCGCGCCACGCCGTATCCAGCATGGCAAGCTCTTTGGCGCGCCCGAAGAATTCCTCCTCAATCATACCGGAAAATATGACCGCGGCGAATCTTGTCAAGTTACGACTTGTCAAGTCATGACTTGACAAGTCTCGCCTATTCATCTTTCTCCGGCACGGATTCAAACCCCAAAAATCCCGGGATGGATCGCGGAAAGGATGCGCCGGTGAAACCGTTGCGCTCTGACCAATCGTGTTTCAGGATCACGGCTTCATGTCCTCCGCGGAGACCGAAAACACCCCCACGCTCACCCGCCCTGGCCGCATTGTGCTGGTGGTCGTGATGATTCTGATCGTCGGAATGGGAATTAAGACGGCGGCGGAAAAATTCGGGAAGAAGGCAACGGAGGCGGAGGTAAAGAGGCCGGTGCCGGACGTGGAACTGATCACGGCCAAAGTGGAGAATGTGGCGGTCGTGATAGAATCACAGGGGATCGTGCAGGCGGTGACGGAAACCCGGGCGGCAGCGGAGGTGCCGGGACGAATCGAATGGGTTTCGCCTTCGTGGGATGCCGGAGGGACCTTTGTCAAAGGAGAGGAACTGCTCCGGATCGACAGCGCGGACTACAAAGCAGCCCTGGCAAATGCCGAGTCGGTGGCGGCGGAGGCGGCCCTGCAGGTGCGCATGGAGGAGGAGCGCGGCGCCCAGGCAAAACGGGACTGGGCAAAGCTGGCCACAGGCAAACCGGAAAGTGATCTCGTCACG
>DATAIE010000033.1:0-1945 GCA_036262875.1 Verrucomicrobiales bacterium | reverse complement strand
TCCGCCCGCGCGGAGGCGCTGGTGCTCTTTCACGTTTCCCAGCGCTACACGCCGGACGTGTGGCTGGAAATGCTGGAGGAGGCGCGCGGTGTTTTTGCCAACACCTCCTACCCGCAACACTGGGGAATGAAAAACGGGACGGAAGATACCTTCCGTCCCGCTGGAGTGATCGATTGAACCGGTATTATTTCGTCACGGATTTCTTGAGACGGTTCACGAGTCCGAGTCCCAGCAATCCGAATCCGAACAGGGCGATCGTGGAACCGCTGTCAGGCACGGCGGCGGCGGTGCGGTCCGTGGAGATGACGATGTTATCGAGAGCCACGCTGTTGGTTTGACCTTCGACGCCATTTTGAAACATGAAGAGTTCCGAGATTCCGGTAGCCGGCAGGACCGTGGGGGAGGAAGCCACGAAATTGTTATTCAGGAAGATGCTGGTCGTGCCCGCCACGAAATCGTTTTGAAATTCGAGGTGATAGGTCGTTCCTTCGGTGTAAGCGGCGAAGTCGAAGAGATCGCCGGCATCTCCGGGCAGGCGCACGCCGAAGTTGCCTCCGGTCGCGCTTGTGGGAGCGACGGCAAAACGGAAGACACGCTGGCTGTCGAGGCCGAAGAGATTCATCGCGAACGCCTGACCGTTCGGAGCGCCGACGCCCGCCTGATCAATACCGGAAGCGGGAACGTCGATGATATTGATGTCGAACGAGATGGAGGCGTAAGTGGTCGCGACGAGGAACTGAGTATCCAGGTATTGAGCGCCGGTTGCCGCGTGATTGACTGTCATCACAGCCGCATGGGACATGCCGCCGACGTCCTGAACGGTGACCGTCCCCGGGGTCGCGGCGTAACCGCCGATGGCGTCTAGCTGACTTTGGGGCAGGGGATCGGTGCCCGGAGCGGTGGTGGGAGGCGTCGCGCCAATGGCGACGGTATCGAAGTTATAATTCGCAACGATGGCTGCGTTGGAAGTGAGGGATGCCAGAGCCAGAAGGCCTGTGCACAGAAGCGTGGAGAGGGTGGGGTTGCGCATGAATGTGGATGTGATTAAAAGCACCTGATTTTCAGGGATTCAGGGTCATCGCAAAAAACAGGCCAGCGTGCCGGACGCGAAAATTGCGTCACTGCAACCTGCTCTCTGTGTTGTCCTTAGCGCTGCAAAAAAATCAAAAATGATAGTCCTCGTGATGGTGGAGGTGTAAGGTTTTCCGACGCGGGACGGTTCGGCACGGCGGATGCTTTATGCGGGGAAACATGGCAGCAACCGAAACAGGCCGTCCCTGCGAAGGGACCGACCCGGCACCCCCGTCGATCATCGTGACCCGCATGGTCGCGGAGGCTTCCGGGCGTCCGGACGGGGAGCAGATATTGCTCGTCGCAGAGCGGCGGCTCTTTTTGAAACGGCGGTGGCGCGGAGCGGCGCAGGACGGGCGGGAGTTTGGATTCGATCTGGAATCGCGGCTGCGGGACGGATGCGTGATCCACCGGACCGCGGAGGCGGACTACGTCATCCGGCAGGAGCACGAGCCGGTGTATGCCGTGCGGCCATTGTCCCTGGAGGACGCGGCGTTGTTAGGGTGGAAGATTGGAAATCTGCATATGGCGGTGGAATTCACAGAGGGTGAAATCCGTGCGCAGCATGATCCGGCGGTGCGGCAACTGCTGGAGCGGGAGGGCCATACCTTTGAGGAGCGGACGGTGTTGTTTCAACCTTTGCGTGTGGCGGCCCATGCTTCCTGACTGGCTGCCCTGGCTGCTCCAGGTGAATGATTCGCAGTTTCCGTCGGGTGCCTACGCGCATTCGCTGGGGCTGGAGGAACTGGTGCAGCAGGGAGTGGTAAGCACGGCGAAGGATTTGCAGGATTTCCTGCACCGGCAGGTTGTTCCTGGTCTGTTGGCGTTTGAGCTTCCGTTCCTGTTGCGGGCTCACTCGGTGGCGGCATCGGAG
>DATAIE010000032.1:0-4010 GCA_036262875.1 Verrucomicrobiales bacterium | reverse complement strand
CAGAACTTTACGGAAGTCCGCTATCGTTTCCGGATCACCGGCCTGCCTCCCTCCAGCCGGTGGTTTCTCGAATCCTCCCCTGATCTGCAAACGTGGAGTCAGCGTCCGGAGTTCTTCTATTTCCCTCCCAATGCGAGCGGCACCAGCTATTTCGAAATCAACATCCTGGGCGGTCTCGGTCCCCGGCATTCCTTTCGCCTGCGGCGGCAGTAGGAAAACGGACCGCGGACATCCTGTTTCAGGAGGGCTTCCGGAGGCGGAAGAAGAGTGTGCCGGCATTGGCGGGAAGGGTCACCGCATTGCCGCTCACGCCAGGAACAGGGGTCCACGGGTCCTGAAGGTTGGGGGACGACTCAAGGGTGAAACCGGTCACTGCCGCAGGCCATGAAAGGGTGGCGGAGGTTCCCTCCTTCGTGATGCTCAGGACGGGCAGTTCCGCCGGAGGAGTCGTCGTTTCCACCGTGCCGCCGGTGATCTCCACTTCCGCGAGAGCGAGGACATTGTTATCATCCGAACTGCCTCCCAGCCCGGCTCGGGTGATCCGCACGTAACGCCCGGTCACGGGGGAGCCGTGCAGGGCCTCGATATCCACGGGGAGCTGGGCGGGGCTTGCCAGTTCATTGTTAGGATTGATGCCCGCCGCGGACCAGACTTCCTGATGCGCGGCATCGTAGACGGTGACGGTCAAATCCCTCATGCGGCCCTGGCAGCATTCGGCGCGATTGAAGAGCAGCAGTTTTTGCAAACGCATCTCCGTGCCAAAGTCCGCCTCCCACCAGGCCTGGGTGTCGTCGCCAAGCGTGTGGGTGAAATTGGAATAGACGGAATCGAGCGCATTCGTCGCCGCAAAGCCTCCCAGCGTGGTGCTCTGCGTGGCCGTGAGGGTCGTGATGCCGGCCCGCGTCAAATTCGTGCCCAGCGGCAGACTGGCATCGTCCATCTTCACGAGAAGTTCCACCTCTCCGATGGAGAGGACGCCCGGAGCCGGCCCGGTTCCCGGCTGCCGCCGGATTTTCACCTTTTGCGCATGGAGGACCGAAGGGAACTCCACCGTCAGAGAGGCGGGAATGCCCAGCACGCCATCGGGATTGAGCGTGGCAGAAGTGAACAGCGGGACGGTCTCATCCGTCCCGGCATAAACGGTGACGGTGATATTCTGAAGCCGCTCTCCGCAGCATTCCGTGCGATTATAGATCACCACCGTGGAAAAATCCTTCGCCTCCGGAAGCGTGACGGTGAGCCAGGGATCCGGGCACTCCTCCAGAGTGTGCGTGAAGTTGCCGCGATTGCCGTCGATGGCCAGCGACGCCGGATAGTTTGCGTATTCCTCCGGACTTTGCTGCGCCACGGCCCCCGCAAGACTGAGCGGCGCCACCAGCGGAACGGCGTGCACGGAGGCCGCAGCCACGAAGGAAAAAAGAAGGAGGGAGAGGAATCGGATTCTCATAGGCAGAGGCTTGAGAATCAGCAGATTGGACGCCAGCAGACAGGGCAATTTCCAGCGGAATTCTTCACTGTTCTTCAATGAAGGCGATCCGCATGGAGGTGCCTGCCGGGAAGTCCCCGGCCCCGGTTCCGCGAATGCGCGGGTCTTTGCGAATGTGCCTCCAGGCTCCGCTTTCAGAATGGAGGGACATGAAAAAACCCTTCGCCTGCACCCTGCTCCTGTGGTTACTGACAGCGGCGCCTCTCACCCGCGCCGCCGCGGAGAGTGAAGCGCCCGCCAGTCCCGAAGTCACTGCGGCGATGCAGCCGTATCTGGACAGCTACAAACTGGCGGGAATCGTTGGCATCATCGCGGACAAAAGCGGCAGGGTTCACCACAGGAATCAGTTAGGGTTCGCCGATGTGGAGGCAAAGAAACCGATCAGTGAGGACAACGTGTTCTGGATCGCCTCGATGACCAAGATGTTCACCGGCGCGTCGATCATGATGCTGGTGGACGAGGGAAAAGTGAGCCTGGACGATCCGGTGACCAAATTCATTCCGCCCCTGGAGAAGTGGATGGTGGCGGCGGAAAAGGACGCGTCGCATGTGCTTCTCAAACCGCTGGAGCGGCCGGTGACTGTGCGGCATATCCTGAGCCATACGAGCGGCCTGACCGGCAGTGCCGAAGTGCAGCAGGTGACGGGAGCCGACAGCACGCCGCTGAAGGCGCGCGCGCTGAGTTCCGTCACCGGTCCGCTGCAGTGGCAGCCGGGAGTCAAGTATCAGTACGGCAACCAGGGTATGAACATCGCCGCGCGCATCGTGGAGATCGTCAGCGGCATGCCCTACGAGGAGTTTCTGCAAAAGCGCTTCTTCGATCCGCTCGGGATGACGGAAACGACCTTTTGGCCCTCAGATGCACAGATCGCCCGTCTGGCCGGCGCGTATGGCCCTAACAAGGAAAAAACCGGTTATGCCCGCGGCGGCATCGCGTTTCTCACCAAACCGTACAGTGACCGTGTGCACCGCTTTCCCGAAGCCGGAGGCGGCCTGTTTTCCACCACCCGCGATATCCTGCGCTACGGGCTCATGCTGGCCAACGACGGCGAATGGCAGGGCAAACGCTATCTTTCCCGCGCCGCCATGGAGGAACTGCGCAAGGAACAAACCGGCACCACCAAAGTGAACTACAGCCTCGGCTATCATTTGCGGAACGGGATGTTTGGCCACGACGGCGCGTATGGCACGGATTTGTCCGTCAATCCCGTCACCGGCATGGTGACCGTCTTCATGGTCCAGTGCAGCGGCGGCGATCAGTGGACCGCCCGCGATCTGTTCCTCAAGACGGCGACGGAGGTATTTAAGAAAGACGCTCCTTAGAGCAGGTTGAATTGGAGCGGTTTAAATTGAATGGCAGCCGTTCCTCCGGGGCCGTACACGGCGAAAAGGCGGCTTCTGCGGGCTTCCTGTGCCTCAGGTAAAAAGTGCGGCGGGCAGGCGCACGATGTCCTCCGATCTCCGTACCGCACCGTGGAATGCGTGCAGCCTGCTGCCGCTGTACGGGCCGCAGGCTGCTGCGGCGGCAGAGAGGGTCCATTGCTGCCGGGCTTTCATCAAACAAGGCACGAAGCCCCGCGGAGAACATCGAAAGAACAGGATGGCATACGAGGGTCAAGCCCGCCGCAGCAGGCTGCGGCCCGGACAGCGGCAGCAGGCTGCACGCAGTCCACGGTGCGGCGGCGGACGGTTGAGTGAAGACAGGGACGTCCTTCAACGCCGCACGGGCTCCGCTTCAAAATGGTTACCATTCAATTTAAACCGCTCTGGTGTGGTTTAAATGAAACTGTAGCCCATCCGCACCGCTGCGTTCTTCAGGCCCAACGGGCCGCTCTATCCCAGCCTGGGGCACCGCCCCAGGTTCCGATCCGAAAAAAATCATGAGGGCTGAAAGCCCGACCCATCCCGGCAGGAACGAACACCGCTGGAAATAGAGCGGGCTTTCAGCCCTTTAAATCCGGCGTTGCCCGGTTCCTGGGGCGGTGCCCCAGGCTGGGATCAGGCCGGGCCGTTGGCCCTGCCGGAGAAGAGGAATCGCGCAATCCCCGCAGGCCTGTCACACCCTGTTAGAGCGGTTTAAAGGAAACTGTAGCCGCAACATCCTGAGGCCAGTCGCGCAGCGAGCGATTTAAATTAAAGTGTAGCCGTTTGGAGGGGGCTTTGGTCGCGCAGCGACCACGGAGGGTAGCCGTGGACTTCAGTCGACTTCAGTCCACGGTGAAGCGAACCAAACCCCGATGACCCGTCGCGCAGCGACGGAGGAGGCCGATGGCAGGGGCCTCCTGAGGGGGAAACCGTCCACTGTCATCCGGTGTCGCTGCGCGACACACCCGTTAGCATGGCCTTCCCCCGTGGACTGAAGGCGAATGGCGCGAAGATAAAGGGTGGGCTCGATGAACAGGAGGGCTGAAAGCCCGACAGAGATTAGCCGGTCGGTGAAGCGAGGCACGAGCGGAACCACCGGATTATGCCGCGCAAAAGATTTGCGCTCCGGAGGTGCGCGAGAACCGTAAGACGGGAGTTTC
>DATAIE010000031.1:0-3492 GCA_036262875.1 Verrucomicrobiales bacterium | reverse complement strand
CGCCATGAGCCAGTGCCCCTCTGCGGCCGGATGAACGCCGTCGCCGCTCGACCATTTGGGATCCACCTTGTGCCACGCGGCAAAGATCGCTGTCAGCGGCGTGTGCAGATCGATAACCCTGTCCGCGAGACCCGGCGCCTCCCGCTCCCACGCCGCATAACGCGCCAGCGTTCCATTGTAGCTTTTCCACGGTGACTTGTATCCATAGTCATCGAACCCGTCCGCTGCCAGCGGTCCCTTATACGAAACGGCATCAAACGGAGGCGGCGTGATGATCACGACCTGCCTTACCCCTGCTGTCCGGCACAAAGCCACAAGACTTCTCACCGCCTCCTGAAACTTCACAAACCGCCCCTCATCCAGCGGTGCATAGATCCCGTCGTTCATACCATAACAAAACAGCACCACGGACGGCTTCACTTTCTCCAAAGCCCGTCCCGCGCGCTCGTGCACATCCGGTCGCGGCCAGGGATGGTGCTTTTCACTCGCCCCGCTCACGGTCTCGCTCGCCAGCCCCAGCGGCACGATTTCCACCGGCGTCTCCGGCATCCGGCATCTCACCAGCAAATCGAGCGCCACCACATATTTCCCGTCCTGCGTGATGCTGTCACCAAGGACGAGGACGCGATCTCCTCTTCGCAGGAGCGGCTCCGCATACGCAGCACGTCCAAACCAGACAGCAAACACTAACAACAACACGGGAAGGCGAAACATGCACCAGAAGTATTCCCCGATTCCAGGACGTCAAACCACTCTTCCATCGCAGAAGCGGCCCCCGTCTCCTCCTCTCAATCTCCCGACCGCCTCAAACGGAAATACTGTCTCACCGCCGGCATCGGCAACGTGTACCGAACCTGTCCACCGCTTAAGACGGGCGTGGCCGTAACGGAGGTCCATGCTCCCGTGAGAGCGGGTGAACTTTCCAGAACCCAGTTGGCAAACCCGGGAGAGGTTGTCAGCACCAATTGCGATCCCTGCCGGGAGGAAGCGAGGGGCGGATGCACAATGCCGGTCAATTCCAGATCGAAACCGAGATCGCTGCTGTCCGGCGCGGCCTGATGAACCTGCACGGCGATCACATTCTGCCCCTCAACCCGGGCTCCCGCGGGCAGTACAAAGGTGCGCCAGTTGGTTTCATCCGCACCACCCTGACCCGTCAAAGCCCGGACCGTATTTGTGAGAGTCCCTTCCGGGAGATTGTCCCGGAACAACTCCGTACCGTTGAGGAAGACAGCGGCCCCGTCATCCCTCTGCAACCGCACGCGCAGGCTGTCATAGCGATCGGCCCCGCTCAATATGAACGTATGGCGGAACCATGCTGCGAGAGGCTTTGCAGCGGCATCGGAGCCGAAAGTCACCGGCGTCCACTCCCCGTCATTGCCGTATCCCAGCCGGCCGCGCCCCGCGGCCCATCCGGAATCGTCAAAGCCCGGTGCAGTCCAGCTTGATGCAGGAGCCGTGGCGCTGTCGGAAAACCGCCACCATGAATGCGCGGGCACCAGCACGGGCTCGATCCGCGGAGAGGCAACCAACTCCGCGTCCATCGTGATGTCGCTGCTGGTGGCGCTCGACTGATGGACCTCCACAGCCAATACGTTAGTCCCGGCGACTAACAGGGACGCAGGAATCTCCGTCACAAAAGGCTGCGTGCGTTCCTCCGTGCCGCCGACAACGGCAGTTGCAAGAGTGGCGGAGGTCAACGTGCCGGAAGCCAGATTCGTCCGGGCCACCTCCGTGCCATTGAGGTAAACGGCAGCTCCGTCGTCGCGCACAAGCCGCAACGTAAGGGCCGCCACAGAGGCCGGATTCGTCACGGAAAAACTGCGGCGGAAGTAAGTGCTGATGCGGCCATTTGAGGGATCCACGACTGTGGTCTCGTCACCGTCCCCGTATCCCATCGGGGTTTCCCCAAGAAGCCAGGAACTGTCGTTGAAGGTGCGATCCTTCCATGTGGCAGCCGGGGCAGCAACACCGTCATAGTACCGCCAGCCGGGTCCGTGATCGATGAGCAGGAGCGTGCCCGCAGGAGCAGTCACCGTGGGACCGGTCACCGAACGGTCTCCCGCTCTCCAGGCTTCGATAGCAGAGGAAAGCTGCGGATTGTCCGTGTCTTCATGACCGAACTCCCAAAAGCCGATTCCGCGCACGGTGGCCGCACCCCCGAGTGCCGAGGTCCGCGAATCCAGCAGAGCGTCCATTTTCCGCTTCACACAATCCGGCGAAGTCTGCCAGCCACCGTCGATCAGCACCTCTCTGGAATCGGCATCCATAGCTGTAAGGAAGCCCGCCCTGCCGGCCTCCCAGGCGGCGGAGACACTGAACCACGATACGTTGTTGGAACCGTAAAACGGCATCCCCAGAATGATGCGGTCGACGGGGTAGCCTCCCGCCACGGCAAAGTCGACCGCACCCTTTCCTGATGCCTCGATTTCTCCGCCGCCAAGCCCGAGATACTGTATCGACCCTGTTTTACGAATGGGCCCATTCGCGGGGTTCTTCCAGTCATAGCAAATCATGAAGCAGAAGTCGCTCAACGGGCTGACCGCACTCCAGTCCGTGCCGGCAAGCCAATAACCCGGCCCCTGGACGAAACAGACGATGTAGTTGGGACTGCGTGCCTTCACGGCGGTGTGCACCGCCCGCATCATCGCGGTGAAGTCCGACCGCTGCGCCGCAGTATTGGGCCATTCCCAGTCAAAATCCACGCCGTCAAACCCGTGCTGTTCGCACAGCGCCAGCACGCTGTCCGCCAGTGTTTGCCGGGCGGTGGCACTCGCCGCAACCGCCCCAAAATTTCCCGCTACGCTGAACAGCACACTTTTACTGCGGGCGTGGGCATTTGTCAGGAGAGCGGAGCGGTAACTCGAGGCGTTCCCGCTCATGACCAGCGTGCCGTCGGCATTCAACGTCGCGAATGCGAGGAGAATCACATCCACGCCGTCGTAATTGAGTTTCGCGATTCTCTCTGCTGTGGTGCCGGTGGCGCTGCGCAGCGCATTCAGATAACCAAAGCTCAGCTTGCGGCCGGTCAGCGTGTTCAGTCCCCTCGGCGGTGCTGAAAACTGGGCATCCGCCGGTACCGGCATCGCGGCCAGGGCCGCAGCAAACATCGAAAAGTGCCGGAGGAATCGCAAAACCATACTCCGGTGTAGTGCCAGTCCGCGGCCAATTTTGCAATGAAATTGCCTTCAGCCCTCCCCGGAACCTGCAACCGGCAGTCCGGGCACGAATCCGGCGATAACCTCCCCGCCCGTCAATCCCATCGGGGCTCCGGCAATGCTTCCGGCCTGAATGGCTCCCTCGACAATGTGCAGCGCGACGGTTCCGTCCGGCATCTGCATCCATGTCAGAGGATGGGCGGCGAGAAGGGACCGGCCAGTCTCCGCAGGGAACATTCCCGTGCCCCGGAAATAATGGTGCCCGTCGCGTTCGACGTGCGGAATGCCCAGCGCCGCCATGACGGAGAGGTCCTGGAGCAGGGCCACGGGGCCG
>DATAIE010000030.1:0-2338 GCA_036262875.1 Verrucomicrobiales bacterium | reverse complement strand
TTCATTCAGCGGGCACTTGCAGCGGGGGGAGTGCCGGAGGCCCAGCGCTGGTTCACCGAAATTCCCGCGGATGAACACAACGGTCTCTATAAAGAGCGCGCCTTCGACGAACTCATCGGTGCGATGATGGACCCGGGTGGCCCGATGATGGATCCGGCAGGCGTCTCTGAATGGATCACCCGCATGGGACAGCAGAAATTCATGAACGGCGACAGCATCCCGAAGGTGGCCACGCGCCTGGCATCCTCCTCTCCCGGTGAAGCCCTGCGCTGGCTGGAATCCCTGGATATGGGAGGGGGTGCCCCCGCCGGTAAAACCAGTCAGGGTTACGCCCGCGTGCTGGATGCATGGTCGCGAACGGACCCCGCCGCCGCCGGTTCCTGGCTCCGGGAGCACACCAGTCACCCTGCCTATGACGGGATGGCAGCCTCCCTCGCCCGCCAGGTGGCGGTTACCGACGGGCGGGCGGGCCTGGAATGGGCCGGGTCCATTCAGGACCCGGATCAGCGCGCCTCCGCCCGCACGGATGCCGCCCGTGCCATCCTGCGCAGCCAGGGGGAAGCCGGCAAGGAGCTCCTCGCCTCCTCGGGATTCAGTGCGGCGGAGATCACCCAGGCAGGCTCCCAACTGGGACTGCATGCTGAAACTCCCGTCCGCATTCAGCGGATTGATTAAGGCCGGGAGGGATTGACGGTGCTTCAGAGCGGGCATCCGAAATCGATGGAACCTGGTGCCTGGAGCTTCTTTGATTTTTGGATTTTGATCTTTGAAGTTTAAAAAGCTGTCCCCTTCCGTCCCCGTCCCGCGGTATATAAGGGTAAATGGAATCCCTTTCCGCCAGCACTGATGCCGAACTGCTCCGCGCGTGGAGCACCGGGCGCTGCGAGACCTCATTCCGGGCGCTGGTAGCCAAATACCTTGGACTGGTGCACGGGCTGGCCCTGCGGCATACGGGGAATGGGGCTCTGGCGGATGAGATTTCGCAAAATGTGTTCACCCGGCTGGCCGCAAGGGCGGCGGGCATCACCTCCCAGCCGACGCTCGCCCCGTGGCTGCACCACTGCGCATGGTGTGAGACCGCCACCGCTCTCCGCCGGGAATCCACACGCCGCCGTCATATGAACGCCTACGCCGATCACCTCCGGACTTCGCAGGAAAGCGGGCCTCCAGGCACGCTTCACAAGGCTCTGCCGCATCTTGACGATGCCCTGCGCGCCCTGAGAGGCGACGACCAGCGCATCGTGCTCATGCGATTCTACGAAGGCCGCGGTCTGCGTGACATCGCAGCAGCCCTCGGCAAAACCGAAGCCGCCGTGCGCAAGCAGGGCCAGCGCGCCCTTGAGAAAATGGCCCTGCGCCTCAAGCGCCAGGGCATCGCCGTCTCCGCTGCTGCACTCGCGACGGGTCTGGGGGCCGTGCTTTCCCAGCCCGCGAGCGCTGCCGCTGTCACCGTCATTTCCACCACCGCCGCCGCTGCCGCCGGTGCAAAACTAACACTCCTCAATCAAGTCCTCACGCTCATGAACGCCAAAACCCGCACTGCCCTTCTCACCGCCGCCTGCATGACCCTGCCGCTCGCATGGCAGTGGCAGCGCGCCTCCGCCATGGAGGATCAACTTGCCCGCAACACGAAGGATACCGCCGCCCTCAAAGCCCGCCTGGGTCTCTCGGACGCCCGCAACGGCAGCCCGCTGGGACGGGGCAGTCGCAGTGCCGGTGCGGCACCGGGCAGTCTCCAGGGAACATCCTCCGCCTCCGACTGGGAACTCGCGCTCAAAACCTCCGATCCCCTCCAGCGCTCCCAGAGGCTCGCCACCCTCATGGCTTCCCTCACCGCCGAGTCCGCTCCGCAGGTGGCAGAGCTTTTCAAACGCCTGCGCCAGGAAAACAACGGCAGCCAGTATGAAGTGGAGCACCGCCATTTCCTCCGCGCCTGGGGACGACTGGACGGCAGGGCGGCCCTGGCAAACTGTTTCGGCGCGGACGGCAAACCCAACTCCTCGAGCGAATCCATGGCGGCCCTCGCCGGATGGGCTCAGTCTTCACCGGAGAGCGCCCGCGCATGGCTGGAGCAGACCGAAGCGGGCGACGTCCGCACGGACCTTGCGTTCGGCCTCATCGATGGCTGGTCGCTGACAGACTTCGATGCCGCCTCCGCCTTTGCAAGCAGTCAGCCGCGCAGCACCATGAGAGACCAGTTCCGCTCCCTGTTCATTCAGCGGGCGCTCGCAGCCGGAGGAGTGCCGGAGGCCCAGCGCTGCTTCACCGATATTCCCGTGGACGAGCACAATGTTCTCTACAAGGAGCGCGCCTTCGACGAGCTCGTCAGCGCGATGAT
>DATAIE010000029.1:0-1750 GCA_036262875.1 Verrucomicrobiales bacterium | reverse complement strand
TGCCCGCTCACTCCGGAAACACAGGGCATGGTGAACGCCGCGCGGCTGGCGACCATGAAGTCGTCCGCCTTTCTCATCAATACCGGCCGCGGCCCGCTGATTGTGGAGCAGGAGCTCGCGGACGCACTCCGCAGCGCACAGATCGCCGGAGCCGCTGTGGATGTGCTTTCCACAGAACCGCCGGCGGCGGACAATCCACTGCTCACCGCTCCCCATTGCCTCGTCACCCCTCACCTCGCCTGGGCCGCCCGGGCCTCACGTCAGCGCCTGATGGATACCGTCGCGGAAAACGTCAGAGCGTTCCTCGCGGGGGCACCGGTCAACGTGGTGAATCCCTGAGATTTTCCACTGACCTCCGACCCAATGCGCAAAGCGTTTTTGGACGGCTGGAGCGGAGACAGCCAACCGGAGGCTGCCCGTAAGAGCTTTCGGATCAGTCAGCGGGCCGGAGGCCCGACAGAAATCAGCCGGTGGTGGAGTGAGGAACGAACGGAACCACCGGATAGGTGCCCCGAAGAAGATTGGCGCGCCGGAGGTGCGCGAGAATAAAGGCTCGCTTTTTCCCGAGGCATCAGTGCGCCACCTTCTCCGCTTTCACCCGTTGGAGAATCGCAGGCAAGTCGCCGTATTTCAGCGCTCCTGGGAGCAGACGCGGAGAGCGGACATCCTTCACGGAGGCGAAGCGGAAATCCGTGGCGGGCAGTGTCGCTTCATTCACGACTCCCTTTTCCACCTGCGTCAACGCGAGGGCGGTTTCCGGCACGGCATCGGCGCTGGAGCGGAGGTCGATGGCTGAGGGCTTGTGCTCGTTGTTCCTGACGAAGGTGAGAATCGTCAGGACGTCGTGAGCGCGGCGCTGGGTAATCGAGTGATTGTATCCCAGCGTGTAGCCCGCGAAGTCACGGTCACCATCCACATGACGAGCCGCCGTGGCGGTGCCGGGAGCCGGATCGCTGAAAAGCTGCGGCACGCAGACGGCGGTGCCGGAGGCGACCGCTTTGTCGACAGCGGCGGCATCCCCACCAATGGCGACGAGCACACGGCTGTTCCAGTTCTTCGGATAATGGAAAACTGCGGCCACCCGTTCATTGTGCGTGCGGTTGGCAATCCAGCCGGTCATGACGAGGCGGTCGTCTTTTTCATCGCGCTGGTCCAGGACCCATTCGCATTTGCCAGCCTGCTCCCATGTGCGCCCGGCGAGGACGGGCAGGGCTTCATCGATGATCTGAGGACGGGCGGCGATCTGTTTGTCGGCGTCCCTGGCCCAGTGTTTGAGGAGGGCGCGCTCCGCATCGGGATCATCCGCTTTGGGAGCCGGGTGACCGGAGTTCCACACACTGGCCTCTGCGGGCGAGAGAACACGGAAGGGCTTTTCTTCAGCGGGCGCAGGTTGCGGGGTCTTCAGATGTTTGGCCATCCATCCGTACATGGCCATGCGGCTGGGCAGATTATAGTTATGTCCGAATTCCGTATGGTTATGAAGGAAGACATTCTGCGGCGCGCCTATCATGGCAAAGTGCCGTTGGAGTTCGGGGAACCCTTTGGTGGCCATTTCCTTCGTCCAGTCGTCGGCAGCAGTCATGCCGAGAGGCTTGGGAGCGAAGAGGGCGGCGAATTCGACGTTACCGGTATCCACACGGAGGAGGCTGGCGTTTTCGCAGGTGCAGCCGCCCTGCATGGCGGTGGAAACCATCACGCAGGGAAAACTGACCGCAGGCCGCGGATCGATGCCGCAAAGGATAAACGTCTG
>DATAIE010000028.1:0-6006 GCA_036262875.1 Verrucomicrobiales bacterium | reverse complement strand
TAATCCTGCAAAAAGCGAAGGCCGCTGTCGGGGCGGAGAGGCTGTGGATCGCCCCCTCATGTTCCCTGATGCACTGCCCCGTATCGCTCAAGCATGAGACTTCGCTGGACCCTGAACTCAAAGACTGGCTCTCGTTTGCCGATGAAAAGATGGCGGAGATTGCCCTGCTGGCCAGCGTCCTGCGCGGAGGCCAGGCCGCCAGCACGCTTAACGAAAACAGCGTCTCGATGGCAAAGCGGCGCCGGAGTTCCCGCATCCACAATGCCGCGGTGAAGGCCCGGCTGGCCGCTGTGCGGCCTGAGGACTACGACCGGCTTTCTCCGTTCCCCGAGCGGCAAAAACGGCAGCGGGCATCTTTGAAACTGCCCCGGTTTCCCACGACCACCATTGGCTCCTTTCCTCAAACCACAGAGGTGCGTGCGGCCCGGGCGAGATGGCGCAAAGGAGAACTGAGCGATACCGGCTACGATGCCTTTTTGAAAGCGGAGACGGCAAAGTGCATCGCCTTCCAGGAGGAGACCGGCATCGATATGCTGGTCCACGGTGAGTTCGAACGGACGGATATGGTGGAGTACTTCGGAGAACAGCTCGATGGCTTCGCCTTCACCGCGAACGGGTGGGTCCAAAGCTACGGCACACGATGCGTCAAACCGCCGGTGATCTTCGGGGATGTCAGCCGTCCCCGCCCGATGACCACCTACTGGTCCTCCTACGCCCGGAGCCTGACTTCCCGCCCGGTTAAGGGAATGCTCACCGGTCCCATCACCATCCTTCAATGGAGCTTTGTGCGGGACGATCAGCCCCGGTCCGTGACCGCTCACCAAATTGCCCTGGCCATCCGTGATGAGGTTCTCGATCTCGAAAAGGCCGGCATTGCCGCCATCCAAATTGACGAGCCCGCCCTGCGGGAGGGTTTGCCGCTGCGGCGCGCCGAATGGGCTCTCTATCTCGAATGGGCAGTGAAGGCCTTCAGACTGGCCGCCGGCGGCGTCCGCGATGAAACGCAGATTCACACCCACATGTGCTACTGCGAGTTCAACGACATCATCGATTCCATCGCAGCGCTCGACGCGGACGTGATCACCCTGGAGACCTCCCGTTCCAACATGGAACTCCTGGAAGCCTTCACGGAATTCCGGTATCCCAATGAGATCGGTCCCGGGGTGTACGACATCCACTCTCCGCGGGTCCCGGCCACGGAGGAAATGGAACGTCTCATCAAAAAAGCGGCGGCACTCCTGCCGGCGGAGAATCTCTGGATCAATCCTGACTGCGGCCTCAAAACCCGCGGGTGGCCGGAGGTGAAATCCGCACTGAAAAACATGGTCGCCGCCGCCCGCCGTCTCCGCCAGGCTCCCACCCCCGCACTCCCCTGAGCGATGCACTTTGCAGATATTCTCCGGCACGCTGGAGGGTCATTGCTTTCCTTTGAATTCTTTCCGCCGCGGCCCGCGGCGGAGGCGGACTTTGATCTCTGCTTCCAGACGCTTGCTGCGTTCGAGCCGCATTTCGTCAGCGTCACGTGCGGCGCGGGCGGCTCCTCTCAGGAAACGACCGTGCCCTTCGTCACGAGTCTGGCGCACCGGCAAAAAACTCCCGTGGTTCCTCACCTTACCTGTGCGGGGAAGAGTATGGCCGGTGTTGGGGAAATTCTTCGCCGCTACGAAGCCGCCGGAATCCACAATGTCGTGGCTCTGCGCGGCGATCCTCCATCCGGAAATCCCGTTCCGGATGGAGACTTCCGCTACGCCGCAGATTTGGTGAACTGGATCCGGCGCGACGAGGTCAGCAGGCGAGCGTTCGGAATCGGAGTGGCGGGATTCCCGGAAGGCCATCCTTCCACCCCGAACCGGCTGGTGGAGATGGATTACCTCAAAGCCAAGGTGGACGCCGGGGCGGACTATATTTGCACGCAGTTGTTTTTTGAGAACCACGACTTCTACGACTTCAGAGACCGTTGCTCCCTGGCGGGGATCAATGTTCCGGTGCTTGCCGGCATTTTTCCTCTCACTGCTGCGGGTCAGATGAAACGCATGGCGGAACTGGCGGGACGAATGCGGTATCCCGCGTCATTGCTCAGGGCGCTGCGGCGGGCGGACGGGAATGCGGAAACCTTCCGGCAAATCGCCCTCCATCAAACGGCCATTCAATGTCATGACCTGCTCAACCACGGCGTGGCCGGACTCCATTTCTATACTCTCAACCAAAAGGAGCCTGTATCGGCTGTGCTGAAGGCATTGGGCCTTCCGCTGCGCCGGTGAGAGCCAGGCAGCCACGGCCTCTCCGCAACTCTTCATCCCTGAAAGGCCCTGCCGGGATAGACGCAGACCCGGGCTTTTCGTCGTGCTGCTGGACATTTGGGTGAAGATTTCGTAACATTGTCCTTTATGCGCCTTCCTCCCTATTGCGCACGCCTTGCTGTGGCGTGCTTTTTTTCTGTGGCTGTCACCCCGGCCCTGGCCGACCCGATCATCACAGAATTTCTCGCGGACAACGTGGCCGGGCTGTCGGATGAGGATGGGGAAAAAATGGACTGGATCGAGATCCACAATCCCGCGGGCAGTCCGCTGAATCTCGATGGATGGTATCTCACCGACAGCAGTGGAGCTCTAACCAAATGGAGGTTTCCGGCCGTGACGGTGCAGCCGGGCGGATTCCTGCTGGTGTGGGCGTCCGGGAAGGACCGCCGGGTGCCCGGTGCGCCGCTCCACACAAACTTTTCGCTGAAGGCGGACGGGGAATACCTCGGCCTTGTGCGCCCGGACGGGCAGACGGTGCAGCAGGAGTTCGCCCCGCAATTTCCAAAACAGGACCCGGACCGCTCCTATGGCGTGAACTTCAACGGAACGCCCCTGCTCTCGGAAGGCGCGGCTCTCAGTTACTCCGTGCCGGCGAGCGGTTCGGGTGATCTAACATGGACACAGCCCGGGTTTTCTCCCGCAGGCTGGACCGGAGGATTCACCGGTGCGGGATATGGCATTCTCGTGCCAGGCATCACGGTGCGGGATGTCCACAAGTCCACCGCGGCGCTCAGCTCTCTCGCGGAAACGGACGCACTGCTTGCACTCGCGCCGGGAAGTGCCGGCATCTCCTCCGAGCAAACGGTGATCGCTCAGACGGTGAACTATCTCCATGACGGCGGCGATGGTCATTACGGCAGCAACGCCGTGTTTCCTGCAGGCGGCGGCGACTACTTCGCAGTGAAATGCACTGGCTTCCTTCAGGTCACGGCGGCACAGGCCGGCGCGTGGACCTTTGGGCTCAACTCGGACGACGGGGGGCGTATTCGCATCGATGGCACGAACGTAATGGTGGACGATACCAACCACGGCGCGGGCGACCATTTTGGCACCCGCACCCTCACCGAAGGGCTGCACACGTTCGAGGTGGTCTTTTGGGAACAGGGCGGCGGTTCGGAGCTTGAGTTCTTCGCGGCACCCGGAACGCTGACGACATGGTCGGCAGCCTTCAAACTCGTGGGTGACACGGCCGGAGGCGGGCTTGCGGCCTTCACGCTTCCCGCAGGTGTCTCCGGAGGCACGGGAGGATTCGTGCGTACCGACCTTCAGGCACCCATGAACGGGATCAATCCATCGGTGTATCTGCGGATTCCCTTCAATGCACCGAATCCGGCGTCCATCGGTTCGCTGCAGATGGGCATCCGTTACAATGACGGATTCGTCGCTTACCTCAACGGCACCGAAGTGGCCCGCCGCAACGCCCCCGGCGCAGCCGCATGGAATTCCACCGCCACCGCCTCCCGCACGACGGAGCAGACGCTCGCGGTGGAACCGGTGAATCTCACTCCCTTCCTGTCCTCGCTCACTGCCGGCACCAACGTCCTGGCCGTGCACGGATTGAATGCAGGGGTTTCAGACGGCTCGTTTTTTATCCTGCCGGAGCTGATGGCCAGCACGGCCCTGGGAGCGGGTCCCTCCGTGTATTTCAATACGCCCACGCCGGGGGCCATCAACGGGCAGGCCTCCAGCCTCGGCAGAGTGGCGGACACCAGCTTTTCGGTGAAGCGCGGATTCTACACCGCTCCGTTTTCCCTCACCCTTTCCACGCCCACCCCGGACGCGGTCATCCGCTACACGACAAACGGCGACACGCCCACGGTCACCACGGGGACAGTATACACCGCTCCGCTCAATATCGCCGGCTCCACCATCGTGCGCGCCGCGGCCTTCAAGAGCGGCTGGGATTCCACCAATGTGGATACACAGACCTATCTTTTCACTTCCGACATCATTCTCCAGTCTTCCACCGTTGCACCGGCAGGCTGGCCCACGGCTTCGGTCAACGGTCAGGTTTACAACTATGGAATGGACCCGGATATCGTCAATGCAGCGAACCCCGCCGTCGGCGGCGTACAGCAGGTGAAGGACGCGCTCATGGCCATCCCGAGTTTTTCGCTGGTCATCGATCAGGCCGCGTTCTCCAGCGCTTCCGGCATCTATTCAAATCCCGGCGGACGCGGTTTTGCATGGGAGCGTCCCTGCTCTCTTGAACTGCTCAACGACGATCCCGCCAACGGCGGAAGCTTCCAGGTCAATGCCGGCGTGCGGGTACGGGGCGGGTTCAGCCGCGACGGGAACAACCCGAAGCACGGTTTCCACTTTTTCTTCCGCAGTGACTACGGTCCTTCGAAACTGAACTATCCTCTCCACGGAGAGGAGGGCACTTCCGAATTCGACACCTTCGACCTGCGCACCTCGGAAAACTATTCCTGGTCCTACGGCGGCGATGCCAGCAACACCTTCCTGCGCGAGGAATTCACCCGCAAAACGCAGGGGGCCATGGGCTCGCCCTACTCGCACAGCCGCTACTTCCACCTCTATATCAACGGTCAGTACTGGGGGCTCTACGATACCGATGAGCGCCCCGAGGAGGGACACGCCGAGGCTTATTTCGGAGGATCGCAGGACGACTACGACGTCGTCAAATCCACCGGTTCTCCCGGAGGCTACACCACAGAACTCACTCACGGCACGATCACTGCCTGGCAAAGCCTCTGGAATCAGTCCATGGCCATGCGGACGGATCCCTCCAATGACCGCTACTTCAAGCTCCAGGGTCTCGCGGCGGACGGCGTGACCAAGCTGAACGACCCCGCCTTTCCGCGGCTGCTCGATGTGGACAATCAGATCGATTACATGCTCCTCGTCTTTCTCGTCGGCAGCAGCGATGCCCCGCTCACCGGCGGCGGGGATTCCGTGAACAACTGGTTCGCCTACCGGAAGCGCGACAGTGACATGGGCTTCCTCCATTTCGCGCACGACATGGAACACTCGAGCTTTGGCGGCGACCGCACCGGGCCCTACACCAGTGCCAACGCGACGAACTTCAACTATGCCAATCCGCAGTTCATTCATCAGAACATCCTGGGAAATGCGGAATACAAACTGCGCTGGGCGGACCGCACGTATCGTCACATGTTCAACGACGGCGCGCTCACGGCGACTGCCAACGTCGCCCGGGTGACCGGCATGGCGCAGACGGTGGGCAGCGCGATCATCGCCGAGTCCGCGCGCTGGGGTGACTCCAAAGTCGAACCTCCCCGCACCAAACTCGATTGGCAAACCGCACGGGACTCTCTCGTGAGTTTTCTGGCCTCACGAAATCCCACGGTCATCAGCCAGCTTCAGGGAGACGGGCTCTATCCCACCGTCGCCGCTCCCGGGATGAGCCAGTGGGGAGGATACATTGCCTCCACCCAGCAGCTTTTCCTCACCGCTCCTGTGGGCACGATCTACTACACCACGGACGGGAGCGATCCCCGGCTCCTGGGCGGAGCGGTGAATCCATCCGCACAGATTTTCACCTCCGCGACCTCATCCGATGTTTTCATCCCCATGGGCAGCGCGGCGGCGCTCACGCCATGGAAGTATCTCGTGACCACTGTGGATCAGGGCACGGCCTGGCGCGGCGCTCCCGGCTTTCCGGAAACCGGATGGCTGACCGGCAACACCGAGATGGGGTACAATGACGGAGACGAAGTCACGG
>DATAIE010000027.1:0-3186 GCA_036262875.1 Verrucomicrobiales bacterium | reverse complement strand
TGGCTGGCGAACGCCCTCAATATCGTGCTTGGCCCCTGTTTCATTTTTGGCTGGGGACCCTTTCCCGAAATGGGCGTCACCGGTGCAGCCGTGGCGACCAACATAGGGCGCGGCGTCGGCGTGCTTTACCAGCTCTGGCATCTTCGGGGGCATGGCAGCCGGGTGAGTGTGAAACTGCGTCATTTCCTTCCGGAAAAGGAAGTGATCGCCACGGTGCTCCGCACCTCCGGCAACGGCACCGCTCAGCTCCTGATCAGCACCACGAGCTGGGTGGGTCTCATCAAAATCCTGTCCCTGTTCGGCAACACCGTTCTCGCCGGCTATACCATTGCCATCCGGGTGATCGTATTCGCTCTGATGCCGGCGTGGGGGCTCGCAAATGCCGGCGCCACGCTGGTGGGGCAAAACCTGGGCGCCGAAAAGCCGGACCGTGCGGAATCCGCTGTGTGGATCGCCACCCGTTTCAATACGATGTTCCTTGGGATCGTCGGCGTGATCTTTGTGGCCCTCGCCGGTCCCATCGCCAGCATCTTCACGAAGGATCCGGAAGTGTTTGCCCATGCGAAACAGGCACTCTGGATTGTCAGCCTCGCCTTTCCTCTCTACGCAGCCGGGATGTGCCTGGAGGGAGCCTTCAACGGAGCAGGCGATACCTGGACGCCGACCCGCCTCAACTTCTTCTGTTTTTGGATGGGCCAGATTCCTCTCGCCTGGCTCCTGGCAATCCCGTGTGGCCTCGGTCCCACCGGGGTGTTCATTGCAGTGCCACTTTCGTTTTCCGCTCTCACCATTGCCAGCGGCATTCTCTTCCGCCGCGGAAAGTGGAAAACGAAGAAAGTGTGAGGGGCGTTTTGAGCGCTACAGCAAAAACCCGGAACAGGCGGACCTGTTCCGGGCGTTGTGATAGCCGCAGATTGCGGGGCGATGATTATTCCGCGTCCTTGATCGAGACGTGCACCTTATCATGCGCCTGACCGCTTTCCTCTCCCAGCACTACCTCGATTCCACGGAGGGAGCGCAGCAGAGAGAGAACGAAGCCGGATTTCTCCTCCTCACGCGGCCCCATCGGCAGAAGCTTCATCCAGTCGGATGCGAAGTTCCAGAGAGCGCTGAAGTTCAGATTGATATGGCTTCCACAGGCAGGACCGCTGGGCGCGGGTGTCTTGCCGGCGAGTTCTTTGGTAAATGAAGGGGACGTGCTGAAGAACCAGTGGGAAGGCGTCACCGCCGTGTGAGGCCAGACATCTCCTGTGTCGACCGGGAGCTTGTAGCCATACATTTCGAGAGTCCCCTCCGTTTTCTCGGTGGGCTCCGTGGGAATATTCATTCCGCTCTGGCTGGCGGCGATGGCGGCAACGGAGGAAATGATGGTCTTCAGTCCGCTCCATGACTCAGTGAGCTTCTTGCGGTCCTTCAATTCATTCATCCACGCGAGCCGCGGGATCTTGCCCTTCGAGGCAATGTCCGGGGGAATGTTCGCCTGGGGAATTTCCGGCATCGCGCCGTCCAGATTAAGGAAGAGGGCGGACTCATCGCCCATGGCGCCACGGAAGGACTGCAGCGACTTCCACAGTTCTTTCACCATTGGCAGGGCCACCATTTCACCCATGGCGGCACCCTGACGGACATCGTCGGGCATCAGGGTCTTCACTTCCTTTTGATAGATGCCCCACACGGAAGCGGCCAGTTCCTCCAGCCAGCCAAACACCTTGTCCCGGTAAGGCCCGTTGGCCCGGCCTGCCATCATAAGAAGAGTCTTGTCGGAAGCGAGGCTGGCGAGAGTGAGCGGCTTCGAGTTGTCATACGAACGGGGCTTGTTGCCGCCGTAGGATTCGATGTGCAGTCCGCCGTCCCACCACATGGCACCCACGGAAGCGTCGGGATCGTTAGGCCAGATGGCGTCTCCCTTGGCGTCGAGGGCTTTCAATTCTGAAATCACGCCATCGAGTTTGACTGGAGCGCCCGCGTTCTTCGCCGCCCCGGCGAGGGCGATGAGCATGTCAATCACCCCGGTTTCGTTCATTTTTTTGAGCGACTTCTGGCTCGTGTAACTGAAGGCGAAGGGCTTCTTTTCGGCAAACTGCGCGGCCCGCTGCGCGAGATCGGCATTGGTGAGGACGGAGTCCGCGGCACTCACGAATTTCAGGTGGCTGTGATCAGGGCCAATGGAGACGACAAAATAGTCGTCCACCCAGCCCCACGAAATCTCCACCGTTTTGGCGAGCAGCTTTTTGGCAAGGGCGCTGCCTTTCTCCTCGCTGCCGGTGACCTGGATCAACTCCTTGCGCATCGTTTCCTGCTCGCGCTCCGGGGCCACCTTGCTCACCTTCACTCCGAGACTGTTGAAGGTATAACCGCCCGCATCGAAAGTCCCGGTGTCCAGTTTGGACGTGACCTCAGGGGGCATATGACTCATTCCCGCCTTAATCAAGCCATCCAGATCCTCGCGGACCGCCCCGGCTTTCATTGCGATGATCACCGGCGGCACATTGAGATCCGAGACCGCTTCGACCACTGGAAGCATTTGCGGCGGCAGGCTCTGGTGCTCCCCGGGCCGTGAAATCCTGGCGCTAAAAAAGGCGGCCTGCAGCATCGGCACCTGCTTGATGATCCCTGCAACACTGTCCGTGAATCCCGCCGGAGTGGCGATCATGACCTCGCTGCCAAGCATTTTGGCCGCCATGGTCCCGAATTTCCGGAGCTTGGGATCCTGCTCCCAGTCACGCATCAAATCGTCCAGGTCCATGGCCTTCACCAGCGATTCGTTGGCCATGACCTTCTTGACGAAATTGCTGCCTTTGAAGCCATCCCAGAGATCGCGCAGACGGTAAAAGGAAAGGAATCCTTCGTTGTCTTTTGGCAGGCGGGCGGCAAGTCCGTAGACACTCTCCGAAGATGTGGCGGCCACGGTAATGGAACCCGAGGCATAAGCGGAGGTGCTCAGTGCCGTACTCGCGAAGGGCGCGGTGGCGAGTGCCAGAGAGGCTGATAAGAGACGGAGACGATGTGATTTCATTGTTGGGTTTTTAATGTTTATGACAAAGCCGGGTGGAATTGCTACCGTGCAGACCGGCGGATGCACGCAAAAGGTTACACTGTCGTCGAGGGGACCCGGAACGACAGTGTAAGGGGGAACGTTCTTCACTCCTCCCGGGACTGGAGTCCGGCGAGTTCGATCAACCGGAG
>DATAIE010000026.1:0-2123 GCA_036262875.1 Verrucomicrobiales bacterium | reverse complement strand
CGCCGGCGGAGTCACCTTCGACGATGAACAGCTCGCTCAGCGCCGGGTCTTTTTCAGAGCAGTCCGCCAGCTTGCCGGGGAGGCCGCCCCCGGTGAGGGCGCTCTTCCGCACCGTCTCGCGGGCTTTCCGGGCCGCCTCTCTGGCGCGTGCCGCCATGGCGATCTTTTCAACGATGCGTTTGGCGAGAGCGGGGTTCTCTTCAAAGAATTTGGTGAGGCCTTCGTAGGCCACACTGTTCACCACGCTTTCAGCTTCGTGGTTCACCAGCTTTTCCTTGGTCTGGCTGGAGAAGCGGGGGTTGGGCAGTTTGATGCTGAGCACACCGATGATGCCTTCCCGGCAGTCATCGCCGGTAATGGGCGGGTCCTTTTCCTTTTGGAGGCTGTTTGCCTTGGCGTAGGTGTTCACCGCGCGGGTCAGCGCACTGCGAAAGCCGGAGGCGTGGGTGCCGCCGTCCATGTTTTGAATGCTGTTGGCATAACAAAGGAGCTGCTCGTTGTAGCTGTCGGTGTATTGCAGCACCAGATCCACGAAGATGTCGTCGGCGGCCTTGCCGGGCTCGGCTTCGATGCTCCGCTTGCCGCGAATGACGATGGGGGAGGGCGGCGTCAGTTCCTTGTTCTCGCCCATTTGCAGCACGAATTCCACGATGCCGTTGGGATAACAAAAGACTGTGCTGCGCTCCTTTTGGCCGCGCTCATCCACGATGTTCATGATGAGCCCCGGATTGAGGAAGGCGAGATCGCGCAGGCGGGTGCAGAGTTTCTCGTAGCTGAACTCCGTGACCACTTTGAAGATTTCGGGGTCGGGCAGCCAGGTGATGAGCGTCCCGGTCTTCGAGGCGTCGCTGAGTTTGCCCACGACCGACAGCGGCTTCGTCGTTTTGCCGCGCTCGAATCCGATGCTGTAGATTTCACCGTTGCGGTAGACCTCCGCTTTGAACCACTCGCTGAGAGCGTTCACGCACTTGGCACCCACGCCGTGCGTGCCGCCGCTGTATTTGTAGCCGCCCTGTCCGAATTTGCCCCCGGCGTGGAGGTTCGTCAGCACCAGTTCCACCGCGGGCATGCCCCACTTCGGGTGCATGTCCACCGGAATGCCCCGGCCATCGTCGAGGACGCTGCAGGAGCCGTCCACATGCAGGGTCAGCGTGACATTCTTACAGTACCCCGCGAGGTGTTCATCGATGCAGTTGTCGAGGACTTCGTTGACGCAGTGGTGGAGGCCGCGACCGGTCGGCTCATTGGGGTCGCCGATATACATGCCCGGACGCGTGCGCACCGCCTCGAGGCCTTCCAATTTGTCAATTTTGGAGGCATCGTATTCGCCCGTCGGGCGTTGCGGTGTGATGTCCTGGTCGTCGGAGAGCGGCGGTGTATTTTCCTGGTCTGGCATGATGTGGATCGAGGATCGAATCTCATTCCGCAGAAGGGGCTGCGGAAGCAACTTCGACATAGGGCGGGGCAGGGGAGAATGCAACCCGTTCCGCCTGAATGGAAATGCCGCTGCGGTCCGCTTGGCATCCACTCTCCCTACCTGGCCAGCCGCCATTCCTGGCCGTTGTTCATCCAGTAGGTTTCGATGTCCGCCTGGCAGCCGAGGGACGGGCAAATGAGCGATACCGCCGGTGCGGCAGGAGTGCCTGCCACAGCGCGGAGGAGTTTCCCGTGGCCGCAGACGATGCCCTTGATGCTCTGGGGATCGGGAGAGGTGACCTTCGTTTCCGGGGGCTTGAGAAGCTCCGGGTAGGCGAGCGCCTCGTCGCAGGCCGCTTCATTGAGGTAATAGGCCAGTTGAAGAGCAGACCGGCGGTCAGCGAAAAGCCGGCGGAGCCCCGCCCAGTCGCGCCGCTGGAGGGAATCGCAGGTCGACCGGGTGAGGCGGCTGACGGTGTAATCCAGTCCCTGCATCGTGGTAAGGTCCAGCGCCCTGGCCCACGGGCAGGCGGGCCAGACGGATGGGAGCGAGAGGGTGAAGCCGCTTTTGATCCCCATGCGGGTGTCATCCCATTCGACATGGGCCGGGACGATGGGAAGAGCCGCCGTTTGGCCCGGGTGGAGAATGGGGGCCGCCACGGGGACGGGAGCCGGTTCAGGCTCCGGCGCAGCCTCCGGAGCGGGCT